>JALEYA010000090.1 GCA_022779945.1 Oscillospiraceae bacterium
TGGTGGGAACAATAGGGCTCGAACCTATGACCCTCTGCTTGTAAGGCAGATGCTCTCCCAGCTGAGCTATGCTCCCGATTGTGCGCCGTTTCGTGCGGCGACTTGTATACTATATACTATCATCCGTGATTTGTCAAGGGATTTTGACAGATTTTTTATTTTTTTATCAGTCTTTTGCCGCTTTGGAAATAAGAGCCCGTATTTGTTCCGACGTAAAGTGGTACTTTTTGTCGCAAAACTGACAACAGACCTCCGTCACTTCGTCCTCCGCCATTTCCGTAAGTCCCTGCTTGCCGACACTGATGAGCGCCTTTTCCGTTCTCTCTCTTGAGCAGTAACACTTATAAACCGGATTGCTTTCGTCCAGCACATCAAGCTCAAAATGCTTCAGCACATGACGGCAGATCTCTTCGGGCGTCATGCTTTTGTCGATCATCGCCGAAATCGGTTCGATTCCCTCAAGCCCTTTTTCTACAAGATCAATTGTTTCATTCGTTGCGGTCGGCAAAAGCTGAATGAGAAAGCCGCCCGCCGCTTTGATCGAAAGATCCGGATTGACCAGCACGCCGAGAGCACAAACCGTCGGAATCTGCTCGCTCTGGGCAAAGTAGGCGGTGATATCCTCGGCAATTTCTCCGCTTACGATCGGCGTCTGACCGACATACGGATCCTTGAGTCCCAGATCCTTGACAACCGTCACAAAGCCGTCCGTTCCGACGGCTCCCGAAACATCAAGCTTGCCGATTTTATTCAGCGGAAGCTCCACAACCGGATTCTGAACATAGCCTCTGACGTTGCCCGAAGAATCCGATACGGCGAGCACCGTTCCGGCAGGTCCGTTTCCGTTGAGCTTCACGGTCACGCTGTCGTCCTTTCCTTTCAGCGAGCTTCCCATAAGACTTGCGGCGGTAAGAAGCCGTCCTAAAGCCGCACTTGTCACGGCGGAGGTCTTATGAATATCCGCCGCGCGGTTGACAATATCGGTCGTGTCCGCCGCCATGACGGTCAGATCTCCCATTTTTGAAATACATCGGATAAGCTTTCCCATAATTGTTATATCTCCTTTTCGTGCGATTGATACTCGAGCTGTGTGCCGTGCTTGCGGCAGACAAAAAGCGCCCGTTCGCTCGTATCGTTCAGCGTTTTTTTCGTGTCGGCGTCAAAAATGTGAAGAACCTCAAACCCGACCTCCTCCGCCCAGCCTTGAAGCGTTTCGATTTCGTAGCCTCTTTCCGTAAATTCCTCGGTGCAGCGGTAATAAGTGTCCTTGTCCGCTTCGTCCTGCTCAAAAAAGTCAAGACAGATATCGGTCGATCCGTCCTTTTCATTATATGTATTCTGCCACACGCAGTAAACCGTATCCAGATCATACACAAACGTGTTGTCCGCAAGCACCGTCTTATGCTTGTACGGCGTGTTGACATCAAAAACAAAAAGCCCCTTGTCATTCATGAAAAGAGATACTTTTTCGAATATCTTTCTGACGTCCTTTTCATCCGTCACATGATTGATGCTGTCAAGCGTACAGACGGCGGCGTCAATCGTACCGAACAAATCCAGCTCCTGCATTTTTTGGCAAAGAAAAACGATATCGGAGCCGTTTTCAATCTTCTTTTCCTGTGCGACGGACAGCATATCTTCGGAAGCGTCAACCCCGATGACGTCGTAGCCCTTTTCTTCCAGTAAAAACGACAGCGTCCCCGTTCCGCACGCCATATCAAGCAAAATCCCCTCACCGACGCCGTTGTCGGCAAGGAGACTATGAAGCGAACCGCACAATTCTTCATAATTGACGTTGTCGGTCAGTAAGTCGTAATAATAAGCGAAATCACCGTATCCGGGCATAGGCTCACCCTTCGGGCTGTTCTTTTTTAAACAGCTTTTCGTATCCGCCTTTGCCGAAAGCAAGCGAACGGTTGACACGGCTTATCGTGGCAGTGCTGGCTCCTGTCTGGGCAACAATGTCGCTGTATACCTTCTTTTCGCTGAGCATTTTTGCAACAACAAGACGCTGTGAAATCGAAGCCAATTCCATCTTTGTACAAAGGTCATCAAAAAGCGCTTCGCATTCTTCCATCGTCTCAATATTGAGAATCGTCTGAAACAAATAGTTGATATTCTCGTCTACGTTTTTGTTAGCCATGGTTTTCTCCTCATATCCATTCAATAAAAAGTACATAGTAACCGACTGTGCTACAATCGCATTTTAACACATTAAACTAAAAAAGTAAACGGTATTTTGAACAAATGGCAAACCTCTTTTTCGTTGACTGTGACGATTTTTTCACGAAAAATTGAAAAATATAAAGAAATTATGTATAATAAACTGAAATATTTATTTAAGGGTGAAGAATATGAATCTTTTGGCAATCACGCACGCAGGAAGAGTTACCATTACGGTCTTAATTGTATTAGCGGTTATTCTGCTTTTGCTGTATCTTGCGTTGGGTGTCGTGTTTTTCCTGATCGCGCTCGGCTCAAAGCGCAGAGAGGACGAAACGGTACCCAGCAAAGACAGTCTTTTTGACCGTAACAAGGACAATATCAATCTCAAAAACGGCTACAAATGGTACGACGAAACCTACAAGCAAAAGGTGACGATCGAATCAAGAAAAGGCAAGACCCTCCACGCGGTCGAGTTCCGCAATCCGTCCAACAGCAACGTCTGGGTCATCTGCATCCACGGCTGGACAAACGTCAAGCGCGAAATGTCAAGCTATGCTATGGAGCATTACCGTCGCGGCTTCAACGTTCTGATCCCCGACCTTCGCGGTCACGGCGACAGCGAAAGCAAGTTTGTTTCCATGGGCTGGCTCGACCGGCTTGATATCGTCGATTGGACCAACAGCATCGCCAAAGAAAATCCGAGAGCAAGAATCATTCTGCACGGCGTTTCCATGGGCGGTGCAACAACCATGATGACCACGGGCGAAAAACTGCCCGAAAACGTAGTCGTTGCCATTGAGGACTGCGGTTTTTCCGGCGTCAAAGATATTTTCACCGATCAGGCGATAAGAAAATATCATCTTCCGCCGAAGCTTGTCATCCCCCCTGCAAGCTTTGTCAACAAAATCTTAAACGGCTTTTTCTTCGGTGAGGCTTCCACCGTAAAACAGCTGAAAAAATCCGTCACGCCGACCCTTTTCGTCCACGGGGACAAGGACGACTTTGTGCTTCCCGAAAACCTCGGCAAGGTCTACAACGCCTGCGCCGCAAAAAAAGAAAAATACATATTCAAGGGCGCCGAGCACGCCGTATCAAATATCTGGTTCCATGAAGAATACTGGCAGGTCGTTGACGCGTTCCTTGACAAGTATTTCTATCCGGCCGTTGCACAGATGAAGTAAAGACAGCTTCGCCAAAAATACAAATCACGTTATAATGACAATTATCAGTCGGGTGTGTACGCACCCGACTGATATCTAAAAAGGGGTATAAAAGAATGAAAAAAATGTCCGAAAAAAAGAAACGCATTATCTTGTATAGTGTTGTAATAGTCTTTTCGTTAGTCTTTACATTGTTTGCATCGAGACCAAATACCTTTAACTATATTACGCAAGAGCTTGATGAAAAGAAAACAACTGCCATGGGAATAGCTGCCACCGCTTCCGCCGTCTCCATTGCTCTTGCAGCCATACCGGAAGACGCAACCACCCCGATTGCACAGGAGGTGGCAAATATTGCCTCATATGTGCTCTTGGCCACCTGTGTGATTCTCGCGGAGAAATTACTTCTTAAAACCCTATCAATCATCGCTTTCGGCCTCATAATACCAATTGCTTTCATTCTCAAAATATACTGCCTTTTCAAGGAAAACGATGAATTAAAAAAGTTAACGACAAAAATAGTCACATTTGCCATAGCACTATTCTTGGTTATTCCCGTCAGTGTCGGTATGTGCAATATAATCGAACATTCACAGAACGTGTCAATGGAAAACTCATTGGAAGAAATGCAACAACTGCAAGAGGAAGTTGAAGATGAAGGTTTTTGGTCAAAGATAAAAAACGGGGCATCCGGACTTGCCGAGACAGTCAAAATAAAAGTCAGCGGATTCATTGATCTGGTTTCAGTAATGATTGTAACAACCTGCATTATTCCGATTCTCGTTCTGATATTTGTACTATGGATGATTAAAACATTCTTCGGAATAGATTTACAGACAAGCAGAAAGAACAAATCAATTTTCAAAAAAAGAACAGAAGAAAATACCGTTGCCGATAACAGTAATTGAACCAGACACATTTCTATTCATCTTTATATTGACTTTTACATGAATTTTTTGTAAAATATCGAAAAAAGGAGGGTTATTATGTATTGCAAAAACTGTGGGACACCGCTGGACGATAATGACGTCTTTTGTGCGAATTGCGGAACGCCCCGTGAAGATGAAATTCAGTCAACGCAAGAAAAGGACAGTATCAATAATTCAACTATCATTTTAGTCGCCGCTATCGTGATTGTTGTGATGATCGCCGCCACGATCGGAACGGTCATTCATCTGAAATCAGGTGCAGACACCGGCAGTCAGAATGCCGTCAACGCCTGTATCAATACGGTATACTCCTACTTCCCTTTATAAAAGCCAGGGCTTTCGTCCGGACAAAAAATAAAAACCGGAAAGAGAATTCTCTCCGGCATACAAAAAATTGGAGAAAACAAAAATGAAGTGTAAAAACTGCAACCGAGAAGTACCCGAAAACACGGCATTCTGCCCCGATTGCGGAGCCGATCTGACAAAGCAGACAAAAACAAGCAACAGTGGCGCAAAAAAGATTTTGCCGTATATTATCACGGCCGTTGTTTGTCTTGTAATCGGAATCGGCGTTGCTTTTGCTTTTACGTCACGGGACAAAGCCGAAGATAAGTCCGAAACAACCGTTTCATCTCAGCAAGAAGAAGCGACCGAAGAAGCAGCTGCCGAGGCTGCCGGTGAAAAAACGGAACCGACGGTCACCGAGAAAAAAGTCGTAACCACAAAGGCGACGACTACCGCCGCAACAACCCGGACTCCTTCTACATCCGCCGTTACAGCCGACAAACTGTACCGTCCGGAAAAAGGCAAATTCTGCGATCAGTATGAAATGTACATCAGCGGCAATTTTGAAGGACAGGGCTACGCCAAAATGCGTTTCGGTCCGAGCAAATATGACTACGATGTTGTCGGCCAGATCGACAACGGCAACGTCGTCACCGTACAGACAAAAAGCGTAAACGGCTGGACACTGATCTATTACGAAGGAAAAGAAGGATGGGTCAGAACCGACTTTTTGTTCAGCACTTATGACGAATGCTTTAACAACACACCGGCTCATCATGACGAGCACGCCGACGACAATTCGAATCATAATAATTCAGTCGTTTGGCCTGACGAGAAATCATGCGGAGATTACGCCGATGTTGACGTAACCGGTCAGTATGACGGTGAACCGCTCAATATGAGAAGCGGCCCGTCAAGAGATTATGACCTGATTACAACAGTTCCCGACGGCGCCAGAGTTGAAGTCTGGGGATACTCCAACAAGACTTCCGAGTGGATCTATGTCAAGTACAACGGCTACTACGGCTGGGTTTTAAGCAAGTACGTGTACCTTGACGGTGTCGGCGACAAGCCTGTCTTGTACTTGTATCCTGAAAAAGAAACCGCGTTGACGTAAAGGTCAGTCTGAATAATATGTACTTCACCTGCACCTATCCCGAATACGGCAACGGCTGGTCTGTTACGGCGAACCCCGACGGTACCCTCATCAACAAAAAGGACAACAAAGAGTATTCCTACCTTTACTGGGAGCTTGGCGGTAAGCAGAATTACGATTTTTCGAAGGGCTTTGTTGTCAAAGGCAGCGATACCGCAGAATTCTTGCAGGAAGTTTTGTCCGAAATGGGACTGACCCCGAAGGAGTACAACGAATTTATCGTCTACTGGCTTCCGAAGATGCAGAACAACGAATACAATCTGATCTCCTTCCAGAACGAAGAATACACCGACAACGTCAGACTCGATATTTCGCCGAAGCCGGACAGCACACTGCGCGTTTTCATGGCGTACAAAGCACTTGACGAAAAAATCGAAGTCGAGCCGCAGGAATTTGAGCCGTTCGAAAGAAAAGGCTTCACCGTTGTCGAATGGGGCGGCGCGCAGGTAAAATAACTTGCTGTCCCATAGGTAGACAAGCCGGCAAAAAAAGTGTATAATACAGGCAGTCTCTGAAAAATACGGTGTTCTCCACCGCGTTCGGAGGCTGCCTATCGTCAATCTTTCCGAAAGGAGTCCTGCTGTTTTTGCAGGGACATCTGACATGAAACGGATCATTTCCCTTCTTGCCGTTGTGCTCGTTATGGCAAGCCTTTTCGGCTGCGGCAACAAAAAAGAAGTCAATACCATTGATATCTCCGGAGCAAACGTTCCCGTCGGGGTATATACCTACTATCTTGACAAGGTGATGTCCGACCCGAAAGCCTATTCGGCAAAAGCCGACGACGAAGCTTCCATAAAGAGCGCCGCTTTGGCTGCGTGCAAAAACTATACCGCTCTTTTCAGCTTCCTTCACAACAACGGTATTGCCATCGAATACCGGCTGAAAAGTGAAGTTGCGGAAAACACCGAAAAGATCTGGAATCTCTTTTCGGCTTATTATGAAAAAATCGGCGTCAGCAAGCAGGATATCAATAAGGTCATGACCTATGAAGCCGGAAAAGAACAGCTGGTTCTTTCTTTTTACGGCGAGGGCGGCAAAAAGGAAGTCAGCGAAGACGAGCTGAAGCAAAAATTCGTTGAGCTTTATATCGGCTTCAAGGGCTTTGAATGTAAGCTCACCAAAGAGAACGCCAACGGCGAAACCGTCCCGATGACCGAACAGGAAAAGCAGGAAACCGAAACACAGCTTCGTCAGTACGCCGACGAAATCGACAAAGGCGCGGACATCGACATGGTTTACGCAAAATACTGCAAAAGCAAGGGACTTGTTGCCGCCGAAGCGCTCACCGTCAACATCACAAAAGAAAACGACCCGATGTATGACGACGACTTCTTTGCGAAAATGTCCACCATCAGTCACGGCAGAGCCGCCATTGTCAAAACCGGCTCAAGCATTTATGTGGTTCAAAGAAGCACGATTGCCACCTCGGACGAGGACGCGTTTGCGGTCTATCGGACGGATGTACTCAACGAAATGAAGATGCCGGCGGTGGAAAAGCTGCTTTCCAAAACAGCGTCGGGTTATACCGTCACAACCGACGAGAACGCACTTCACGAGATTTATCAGAAGCTGTCAAGCGTAAAAAATCCGGCAACAAGCGAATCGTCCGCCAAACCACAAAGCGAAACAAAAACGAAATAAGTAACAACGGGACTGCCAAAACACCGCAGCCCCGTTTCTGTTTTCTGTTATCTGTTTTCTGACCTCTCAGATGCGGTAAACCTCGCTCGGATCAACCTTACCTGCCTCCGTGCTCGCAATCAGCTCGTCGGCGATTTCGGGATTCTCCACGCTGAAAATCATGAGTGCCTTGCCGCTGATTCTTGAAATGCAGGCGTAAATATACTTGATTTCGATTCCGGCTTCGGTCAGTGTGTTCAGAACACCCGCAAAGCCGCCCGGCGTGTCATCCATCGCAACGGCAAGAACGGTTGTCACCTTGCAGATAACGCCGTCCTCCCGGAGGGTTTCTACCGTTTTTTCCGGATCGCTTACAATCATTCTTAAAACACCGTATTCGGCGGAATCGGCAAGCGAAAGCGCGCTGATGTCGATTCCCTTTTCGGCAATTTTGTCCGCCGCTTCGCAAAGGCGGCCGGCTTTATTTTCAATAAAAGCGGATACCTGTTTGACCAACATACCTGTTTCCTCCCTTAAATCTTTCTCTTGTCGTTGACACGCTTGCTCTTGCCCTCACTTCTGGCAATCGTCTTCGGGTTGACAAGGTGAACCTTTACGCCGAGGCCGAGAGCCGAACGAAGCTTTTCGGTGATCTGCTTTTCAATGGCAGCAATCGACTTGACGTCGTCGTGGAAGAACTGCTCGCTCATTTCAACGTCAAGGTCAAACGTATCAACATTGTTGACCCGGTCAATGGTGATAAAGTAGTTCGGGGTGATGTTTTCGCCGCCGACCTCGATAAGAACCTCTTCGATCTGCGACGGGAAGACGTTAACGCCGCGGATAATCAGCATATCGTCGCTTCTTCCGCTCGGTTTTCTCATTCTGACATGCGTACGCCCGCATTCGCATGTTTCGTATTCAAGACGGCAGATGTCTCTTGTGCGGTAACGGATCAGCGGGAAGCCCTCTTTCGTAATCGTTGTCAGCACAAGCTCGCCTGTCTCGCCCGCCGGAAGCACCTCGCAGGTGTCGGGATCGATAATTTCGGGAATGAAGTGATCCTCCCAGATGTGCATACCCTTTTGCGCCGGGCATTCACAGCCGACACCGGGTCCTAAGATTTCGGAAAGTCCGTAAATGTCGTACGCCTTGATGCCGAGCTTCTTTTCGATTTCAAGACGCATATTTTCGCTCCACGGCTCGGC
>JALEYA010000092.1 GCA_022779945.1 Oscillospiraceae bacterium
CGACAGTAGACCGTAAGAAACCCGAAAGGATGAAAACAAATGCAGCTGATTATCGTTCGCCACGGCGACCCGGATTATGTATTGGATTCTCTTACAAAAGAGGGGAAAAAGGAGGCAAAGCTGCTTGCAAAGCGGCTCGAAAAGGAAAATATTGACTATTTTTACTGTTCACCTCTGGGAAGAGCGCAAAAAACTGCTTCTTATACTTTGAAGCTTGTTTCAAAGAAGGCGCAGACGCTCGACTGGCTTCGTGAATTCGAGGGCAAGGTGAAAACAAGTCCCGTGAAGCTGCCCGAACAATGCTGGGACCGATTGCCGTCCTATTGGACAGGGATTGACGACTATTACGGTGAAAACTGGACGGAACCCGCGCTTATGAAGACCGTCAACGTCAAGGAAGAATACAAAAGAGTCTGTGACGGACTGGACGAGCTTTTGCAAAAGCACGGCTATGTCCATGACGGACATATTTTTCGGGTTGAAAGAAGCAACCATGACAAGATCGTTTTGTTTTGCCACTTCGGTGTGGAGTGCGTCATTCTGTCACACCTGATCGGAATGTCACCGATGCTTTTGTGGCATAATTTCGTTGCGCTGCCGACAAGCGTCACAACGGCAATCACCGAGGAAAGAGAAGAAGGCATTGCCGTTTTCCGGATCAATGCCTTCGGAGATACTTCTCATCTGTATGCGGGTGCTCAGCCGATTTCCTTTGCCGCAAGATTTTGTGAATGTTATCGGGACGATACAAGGCATTAAGCTGCCTTTTCGGGTTTGGCTGATGCTCTTTTGAAAATCAGTCCGTCGATTTTTCCGGTAAGAAGTTCAAAGAAATAGGAAAGAATAACGGTTGCCGCAAAGCTTACGGCGATAAATGCGTATTTGTGACTTTCGGCAAACCCGAAGTGTGAGAGAAGATTCATCGGTATGCGTTGGAGCATATACATGCCGAAAACATGAGAGCCGAACCACGAAAGAATGGGGTTGCTGATTTGGACTTTCATGGTGATAAGGACAAGAATTACCATGAAAAGGATGGCCCAAAGGGAATAGGTTATGATGTTTTTGGGATAAAGACAATGCAGGTAAGAAAATCCGGGGAAAAGAATTCCGACGGACAGAAACCATAAAGCGTCGTTTCGCTTTATGATGTTTTCGATCGGTTCTTTTATCATTGAAAAAATCATACCGGTCGGAAAGAGCATGATCGTGTTATAGTTCCAGCCCTTTCTGCCGAGCTTCATCTGAAGAACGACATAGGCCGCCGAAAGCAGGGTGGTCAGAATGACACCAAGCCAATGTCGCTTTCCGAAGATCATAAACGAAATAAAGACAAAAACATATAGCACAAGAATCGCAAAGATATACCAGTTGCTGTTGCCGATGCCCGTCCAGCCCGTAAAGGCGAGAAGCGTTGTCTTTAAGCCGTAGTTCTTTTTAATAATCAGATTTAAAGCCAGGAAAAGGCAGACGCAAAGGAATAAACGATAATAGACTTTGAAAAAGCGTTTTGCCGGAATGGAGCGGACATAGGCTTGCCCTTTGGCTTTGATGGATTCCATGATTCCGTAACCCGAATAAAACAAAAACGACACAACAATCAGCTGCAGCATATTATCTTTAAACGTCAGATAAGCGGTATCAAGAATGCCGTCGGACGTAACATAGCCTTCGGCATGGCTTAAAAATATTAAAAGCACAAAAATCCCGTTGATTGCGGTCGTGTTTTCTTTTGACATATAGTCGTCGAAAAATTCACCCGGCTTTGCCGCTTTCAGACCGACAAAGGCGATCATTATGATGAACATCAAAAATATAAGCATACGATCCTCCGAAAAAACAAAATACAATGTAAATAGATTATACAATCAAAAACCGATAAATTCAATACCGAAGGTGAAGCAAATGAAACTTGAATGTGCCCCCATGGGCTGGAACAGCTGGGACTGTTACGGTGCGGCGGTCACGGAAGAAACCGTCAGAAAAAACGCCGGATACATGGCAAAATATCTGAAGCCGTACGGCTGGGAGTATATTGTCGTGGACATTCAATGGTACGAGCCGAAAGCAGAATCACATTTTTATAACGCTTTTGCGCCGCTATGTACGGACGAATTTTCGCGCCTTGTTCCCGCCGAAAACCGCTTTCCGTCCGCAAAGGGCGGCAAGGGGTTTGCTCCGCTTGCCGACTATGTTCATTCTCTCGGTCTGAAGTTCGGAATTCATATCATGAGAGGAATTCCGAGGCAGGCAGTGCATGGGAACACAAAAATTAAAAACAGTACCGCCTTGCCCCGTGAAATTGCCAAGACAGACGACATCTGTCACTGGAATACCGATATGTACGGTGTGGATGCAAAAAAATCGGGGGCGAGGGAATATTACGAAAGTCTGTTTGCGCTTTACGCTTCGTGGGGCGTTGACTTTATCAAGTGTGACGATATTGCAAGAGAACTATCTCACGCGGAGGATGAATTGATTCTCATAAGCGAGTGCCTGAAAAATTGCGGCAGAGATATGGTGCTGAGTCTTTCTCCGGGTCCTGCTATTTTGGAAAAAGCCGATGTATACGGACAATATGCCGATATGTGGCGCATGACCGACGACTTCTGGGATAAATGGAACGATCTGTACGGTATGTTCGAAAGGGCGGAGAAGTGGGCGCCTTTTTGCGATGTCGGCGGCTTCCCGGACGCCGATATGCTGCCTGTCGGTGCAATCAATCAGGTGTATTCGCCCGAAAACCGTACCCGATTTACGAAGGACGAGCAAATCACAATGATGACCCTTTGGTCGATTTTCCGTTCGCCGCTTATGATCGGATCGGAGCTTACGAAGCTTGACGAATTTACGCTCGGGCTTCTGACAAACACCGGGATACTGAAAATGCATAAAAATTCCCGCCGTGCCGGGCAGGCAAAGCGGTGGAAAGAAACGGACGGCAACGAATATGTGATCTGGACGGCTGACAGTGCCGAAAAAGGGAAGTATCTTGCTGTCTTTAATCTGGGTGAAGCCGACGGACAGCTTGAGACAGATTTAGAAAGCCTCGGCATAAAAAAATCCCCGCAGGGCTTCGAACTTTGGGAAGGAAAACGGGTGAAACCCGATTCGCCGTTCACGGTAAGCCTGAAGCCGCACGGGGCAAAAGCATTTTATTTTGAATGATTTATTTCTCTTCCGGCTGAGTGCGTTCCTCGGTCGGAAGTTTTTCTACCTTTACCTTGCCGATTCGTTTGTCTTCAACGTTCAGAATCGTAAATTTCAGGTTTTGGTATGTTACACAGTTCATGTCGCCGTCCTTCGGAAGAAAACCGAGCTGACTGATGATAAAGCCGCCTAAGGTATCGTAGTCGCCCTCGGGAATCACGTCGCCGACAAGCTCATTGACCTCTTCAATATACGCCGTGCCATCAACGGTGAAGGTGTTTTCGTCGACCTCGACGATTTCCTCGTCCTCGTCGTCATATTCATCTCTGATGTTTCCGACGATGGCTTCGATCAGGTCTTCCATCGTGATGATACCGGCTGTGCCGCCGTATTCGTCCACGACGACCGCCATCTGAATCCGTTTTTCGGTCATCTCACTAAAAAGCTGACCGCAGCTTTTGCTGAACGGGACATAATACGCCTGCCGCATCACGTCGGTGGGCTTGATATCCTTCGGAAGTGAGCCGGAAACATATTTGAGAAGATCCTTGATATAGACAATGCCGATGATGTTGTCGGGATCCTCATGGAAAACCGGTATTCTCGAATAACCGTATTCAATCGAGATCGAAACGACTTCTTCAAGCGTGTCTGTGTCCTCAACGGCACACATATCCGTTCGATGCGTCATGATATCCGAAACGTCAATATCGTCGAACTCGAAGATGTTATCGATCATTTCCTTTTGAATGTCTTCGATAACGCCTTTTTCCTGACCGACGTCAACCATCATGCGGATTTCCTCTTCCGTAACGCCTTCTTCGTCAGCGTTCGGGTCAAAGCCGAACAGACGGACAATGAGGTTTGTGGAAGCGGAAAGCACCTTGACAAACGGCGAGGCGATCTTCTTGACGACAAGAAGAATGCCGACAACTTTATAAGCAATCTGCTCCGGCTTTTGCATCGCCATGCGCTTGGGAGCAAGCTCGCCTAAAACAAGCGAAAAATAGGACATGATGATCGTGATGATCACAACGGAAAAACCGCTGATTACCGATGTCGGAATCGGAAGATTCAGTTTGGAAATTGCGCCGGCAAGCATGGCCGCAAAGCTTTGGGAGGCCGATGCCGAAGTGAGAAAGCCTGCAAGGGTTACGCCGATCTGAATAGTAGAAAGAAAGTTGCTCGGGTTTTCGGTGAGCTTCATAATCTGGCGGGCCTTTTTGTCGCCGTCCTCGGCTTTCTTTTCGATCACGTTGTCATTCAGCGAAATAATAGCGATTTCGCTCATCGCAAAAAATGCGTTGACAAGAACAAGAACAAACAGTAAAACGAGTTTCAGGATAATACTTCCGGGGTCATCCATAATGGATTGTTACTCCTTTCGAAACAAAAGAATAGAATTTCACATACTGCACACAGTATAATGATTGGATATTGTACCATAAAAATTTTAAAAGGTCAAATTTTTCATAATTTTATGGATTTTTTACGCACAGTATGATAAATTTATACTATCAAACTTAAGGAGGGCTAAAATATGCCGTTTATCAATACGAAAACAACCGTCGAAATTTCAAAAGATACCGAAAACAAGTTGAAAACCGAATTCGGTAAGGCGATCACCTGCCTGGGCAAGGGGGAACAGTGGCTGATGCTCAATTTCGAGGATAACTGCCGTATGTGGTTCAAGGGTGAGAACCAAAAAGAACTTGCGTTTGTCGATATTGCGCTTTTCGGCAAAGCAAGCGACGCTCAGTACGATCAAATGACCGAGACGGTATGTAATATTATAAGTGAAACGCTCGGTATCGGTTCCGACTGCGTTTATGTAAAGTATGAGGAAGTTTCACACTGGGGCTATAACGGGTTTAATTTCTGATCCGG
>JALEYA010000114.1 GCA_022779945.1 Oscillospiraceae bacterium
GATTTTGTGACGATGGACTTCGGTGCGGTCGTGGACGGCTATCACAGCGACATGACAAGAACGATTGCCGTCGGAAACGTTTCGGACGAACAAAAAAAGGTGTACGATATTGTTCTTACCGCGCAAAAGGCAGCTTTATCCGCGGTAAAAAGCGGCGAAACCTGCCGCACAGTTGACCTGAAAGCAAGAGACATCATCACCGGAAGCGGCTACGGAGAATTTTTCGGTCACGGAACGGGTCACGGTGTCGGCATCGAGATTCACGAGTTCCCGACCGTTTCTTTCCGAAGTGAAACCGTACTCGAAAGCGGAAACGTTATTACGGTTGAGCCGGGCATCTATCTTCCCGGTCGGTTCGGGGTCAGAATCGAGGACATGGTCTATGTCACGGAGAAAGGCTGTTATAACTTTACAAAATGTGAGAAAGAGCTTATAATAGTAAAATGATGCGTAAACGGCAGGAGAGCGGATACAATTCGTAATTCGTAATTCGTAATTGCGGTCGCGGATTGACTCAGTGCCGACGGAAGGTTAGCTCCCGCAGAATCGGCTTTTCTGTGTCGGGAAATCTGTTGATTATAAGTGACGGCGAGCCGGTACTGTCGGGAGAGCTTCAGCCGGCGGCGGGACGTCGCTCCCTGACAAAACTGTGGTTTTGTCTTTCGCCTGCGGCGAAGCGGTCGTTTTTGACGACCGTGGGAGCGCCTTGCTCCCCATTATTGCTGTCTTTCCGTAAGGCTCCTTGTTTCCGTTAACGGTATATATCTTACTCTTTCTGCGGCAAACAAGAATACCGATGAATCAGCCTTCCCCGCAATTACGCATTACGCATTACGAATTTCGCATTGAATAAAAGGTGGTGCTTTTTATGCAGCTTTACGAAAACTATATAACCGAAAAAGAGCAGGCACTGCTTTTATCTGTCGATACCGGCGAGTTTGATGCTCAGGATTCGATTGATGAGCTTGAACAGCTTGCTTTCACCGCAGGCGCCGAGGTGGTCGGCAAGGTCATTCAAAAAAGAGAAGCCCCCGAAGCCGCAACCTTTTTGGGCTACGGCAAAATCGCCGAGGTCATCGCATTTTGTCAGATGAACACGGTGGATATCCTCAGTTTCGACAGTGAGCTGACTCCGTCTCAGCAAAGAAACATCGAAAAGCTGACCGATGTACGGGTCATTGACCGCACGATGTTGATTCTTGATATTTTTGCCGCCCGGGCACGCACAAACGAAGGTAAGCTGCAGGTCGAGCTTGCTCAGCTGAAGTACTCTTTGCCCCGCCTTTCGGGTAAGGGCACGGAGCTGTCACGACTTGGCGGCGGTATCGGCACAAGAGGTCCCGGTGAAACGAAGCTTGAAACCGATAAGCGTCATATAAGGCGCAGAATCCAGAAGCTTGAAAACGACCTTGCCGAACTGGAAAAGCGGCGTGACCGGCTCAGAAGCCGAAGACGGAAAAACGGCATTGAAACCGTTGCCATCGTCGGATACACCAACGCCGGAAAATCCACGCTGATGAATATGCTCACGAATGCGGGTGTGCTTGCCGAAGATAAGCTTTTTGCGACGCTTGACCCGACGTCCCGTGCGCTGACGCTTCCCGACGGAAGAAAGGTCATGCTGATTGACACGGTCGGGCTGATCCGGCGATTGCCGCATAAGCTTGTCGAAGCGTTCAAGTCCACCTTGGAAGAAGCGGCGGAGGCTTCGGTGATCCTGAACGTCTGTGATGCGTCGGACGAGCACGCAAACGAGCACCTTGACGTGACGAAAAACCTCCTCGAGGAGCTTGGCTGTGCCGGTATTCCCGTGATTTCCGTCATGAATAAATGCGATAAGGTCGGTGATATCTACTCGATGCCGACCTTCGGAAAGACGGTTTTGATCTCCGCTCTTGAGGGTAGAGGACTTGACGCTCTTCTTGATGCGGTTGTCAAAGAGCTTCCGCCGACAAGACGAAGCGCAAAGCTTCTCATTCCGTTCAAAGACGGTGCTCTTGCCGCAAGGGTACGAAAAGAAGGAGCGGTAGAAATGGAAGAATACCGCCCCGATGGGTTATATATGGAAGCGACGGTTTCCGTGTCGCTGCTTGAAGAACTGAAAGGCTTTATTGTTGACTGACCGTTTGCGGTGAAGTCGTCGGCTCACTTTCTTCCGGCATATAAAACGTATGCATAAAGCCGTTAAGCTCTACACTGGAAACGTCTCCGCCGATGACACAGCCGTCATAAATGAGGATATTTCCCCGGATGTTGTCGCTGTTTTCAAGCCCCGGATAATTTGTGATTTTGTAGGAGCGGAACTTGACCCTTGTTCCCTTGTACTTTTCAAGGTCAAGCCCCTGAAGCTCCTGAAGCTCGTTGTATTTTTGGTATGTTTCGTCGAATTCTTCGGGGATGACGACCTCTTTGACTTCGACGGCTTCTTCGTCAACCTGCCAGCCGAACTGCGAGAAGAACGCAATCCGTTCCTCCTCGGTCGAGGCCTTGAGCGAAATCCCGTTTTGCTTGACGGCGGGTCGGTTTTCGCTTTTGCTGACAAAATAAACGGCTCCGAGTGTGACAAGAACAACGGCAAGCGCTGCGGCGGCAACGGCTTTCAGCTTGGACGATTTGACGGAGATCACAAACATATCTATCACCATTCCGATTCAATAGAATAAGCAGACGAGTATCGAATCTTGCTCGCTTAATGTATATGCAAAGAAAAAAGGAAAGATACCATGGATTACATACCGTATAATTCAAGAAATACACTTCATAAAAGCGTCTGCGGCGCTGCGGCCGTCGGCGAAAAGATCACCTTTAAGCTTGTGATGCCCCGTTCGCTTGGCGTTACGGGCGTTGACCTTGTGATACACGAGGATGAAAAAGAGGAACAACGCATCGGCTTTTTCTGGCTGTCCATGCAGGGCGAGGGCGAAGAATGGTGGTGCCTTGATTATATTCCCGAAAAAAGCGGATTGTTTTTTTATCACTTCGATTATCATACCTATTGGGGCACAACGTCTGTCCGTCATTCGGGCAGCTGTCTCGGTCAGCTCAGCGGCGGAATCAATGACTGGCAGCTTACGGTCTATGATAAGGCTTTCAAAACGCCCGATTGGCTCAAAGGCGGTCTGATTTATCAGATTTTCCCCGACCGCTTCTTTTCTTCGGGCGAACCGAAAAAGAACGTGCCGGCTGACCGTGTGCTTCGTGCCGATTGGGGCGGTGAGCCGTATTGGAAGCCGAATGAGCAGGGTAAGGTACTCAACAACGACTACTTCGGCGGCGACCTGAAGGGAATCGAAAAAAAGCTCGATTATCTTGCCTCTATGGGCGTGACGTGTCTTTATCTTAACCCGATTTTCGAAGCACAGAGCAATCACCGCTATGATACGGCTGATTATAGCCGCATAGACAGCGTTTTAGGCACGGAAAAGGATTTTACCCACCTTTGCAAAGAAGCCGAAAAACGAGGCATTTCCGTCATTCTTGACGGTGTTTTCAGTCATACGGGTGACGACAGCCTTTACTTCAACAAATATGGCCGCTACGACAGTGTGGGCGCGTATCAGTCAAAAGAATCGAAGTATTACGGCTGGTATAAATTCGAAAATTGGCCCGACAAATACCGCTCGTGGTGGGGAATCGACATTCTTCCCGAGGTGTCGGAGGAAAGTCCCGATTTCATTGATTTTATTGCCGGTGAAAACGGAATTGCAAGAAAATGGCTGCGGTGCGGCGCAAGAGGCTGGCGGCTTGATGTGGCGGACGAGCTTCCCGATGAATTCTTAGATGCGTTCCGAAAGGCCGTCAAGGACGAAAAAAGCGACGCGGTTGTGCTCGGCGAAGTCTGGGAGGACGCTTCGAATAAATCAAGCTACGGCAAGCGGCGCCGGTATTTACAGGGCGCTCAGCTTGACTCGGTGATGAACTATCCGTTCGCCGAAGCGATCATTTCGTTTATCCGAAGCGGAAAAGTCGAGGGCTTCACGGATAAGATTCTTACGATTACGGAAAACTATCCCAAGTGCGTGGTTGACGTTTTAATGAACCATATCGGAACGCACGACACCATGCGGGCGATTACCTGCCTTGCCGGTGACAGCTGTGAATACCGGGACAGAGATTGGCAAAGCAAAACGAAGCTTACCGATGAACAGTATGAAAAGGGCGTAAAGCTTTTAAAATTAGCCTCAGCGATTCAGTATACACTGCCCGGCGTGCCGTCGCTTTATTACGGCGACGAAGCCGGTATGCAGGGCTATAAAGACCCGTTTAACCGTGTCTGTTACCCGTGGGGGAACGAAAACCGGGAGCTTCTTCGGTGGTATCGGCTTTTGGGCAGTATCCGCAAGCACTGCCGGTGCCTGAAAGACGGAACGTTTTGTACCGTGTCGGAAATGCTCGGCTGTCTTGCCTTCACAAGAAGCGCAAAGACAGACGAAATTCTTGTCATTATCAACCGCAACGAACACCCGATCGACTACTATCTGCCCAAAAAATGGCATGCGGCGTCATCGCTTTTGTCGGGCGAAATGTCAGGGGACAGAGTGAAGCTCGGCGCGCTGGATGCGGCCGTTTTAAAACTTACAAAGGAGAAAGTAAAATGAGTGAATGGACGGAAGTAAAAATCTGCGTCAATGCCGATGACGTGGACAAAGCCGGGGATATTGCGACGATGGTCGTACCCTATGGCATTTATATTGAGGATTACCGTGACCTGGAACAGCAGGCGTGGGAGATTGCCCACATTGACCTGATCGACGAGGAGCTTTTGCAAAAGGACAGAAGCAAGGCGTTTGTCCACATCTATATTTCGCCCGAGGAAAATCCGCTCGAAGCGGTGGCTTTTCTGCAAGAGCGGCTTTCGAGTGAGGGGATTCAGAATGAAATTGTCACCAATCAATGCCGCAACGAGGACTGGGAAAACAACTGGAAGCAGTATTTTCACCCGATCCCGGTCGGCGAAAAGCTTCTGATCCGCCCGACATGGGAGGACGAATTTGATCCGATGGGCAGAACCGTGCTGAATATCGAACCGGGTCTTGCGTTCGGAACGGGCACGCATGAAACAACAAGACTGTGCCTTGAAACGCTTGAAAAATACATCACGCCCGAAACCGAGGTGCTTGACGTCGGCTGCGGAAGCGGTATTCTTTCGATTGCATCGCTTCTTTTAGGTGCCAAAAGTGC
>JALEYA010000148.1 GCA_022779945.1 Oscillospiraceae bacterium
GTATCTTTCAACGTTTTCCGGCTCTCTTTCAAGAAGCGGGATCGAATCCTCCTTCGGCTTGAAGCAGGCGGCGTGAATCGCATTGGCCGCAGCAGCCGTCGCCGCAGCGGCCGCGATTATCTTGGATTTTTTCATTTTGCATTTCTCCTCAAATTGGTCTTTTTCGGATATTATACACCGCTTCTCAAAAGAAAGCAATTACAAAAGAGGGATTTTTGTTGATTTGTGCAAAAATATATCGGGCTGATTACAAGAAATAATAGCTGTATGTCTATTGACAGTTGACAGAATATTTTATATAATTACATACTGACAGAAAATATGGTGTCAACGAAAGGAAGATTTTTTATGGCACAGGAATTTATATTCACCAAATCAGAAATTGCCGAGCTTGAAAAAGAGCTTGAAACGCTCAAGGTTGAGGGCAGACAGGAAATCAAGGAAAAAATTCAGGTTGCGCTGTCTTTCGGCGACCTTTCCGAAAACGCTGAATACGACGAAGCCAGAAACGACCAGGGCAAGCTTGAAGCCAGAATCAGCGAGCTTGAATATATCCTCTCGAACGCAACGATTATTGAAGAGGATTCCATCAGCACCGAGGTTATCGGCGCCGGTACCAAGGTCACCATCAAGGATATGGAATTCGGCGACATCTTCAAGTTCGAAATCGTAAACTCCGCCTCCTCTTTCCTGAAAAAAGACGGTGATGAAAATATCAAGAGTGACGACTCCCCTGTTGCAAAAGCACTTGTCGGACACAGAGTCGGCGACGTTGTTGAAGTTGAGGCTCCGTGCGGCATTGTCAAATACAAGGTTATCGGTATTTTCATATAAACGCTCAATCACCGAAAGGATGTGGCAATTATGGCAGATAAGACAAACATCGCTCCCGAAAAGGAGCAGGACATAAACGAGCTGAGAAAGGTTCGTCTTGACAAACTCAGGACGCTTCAGGACGCAGGTCAGGATCCGTTCGTAATCACAAAATACGACCAAACCCACCACAGCAAAGAAATCAAGGACAATTTTGAATCCCTTGAGGGCAAGACCGTCAGCATCGCCGGCAGAATGATGTCCAAGCGTGTTATGGGCAAGGCTTCCTTCTGCAACGTTCAGGATTTACAGGGCAACATCCAGTCCTACGTTGCAAGAGACAGCATCGGCGAAGAGGAATACAAGGCATTCAAGAAGCTTGACATCGGCGACATCATCGGCATCACCGGCGAGGTATTCAAAACCAAAACCGGCGAAATTTCGATTCATGCGTCAAGCCTTGTGCTGCTTTCCAAGAGCCTTCAGATCCTCCCCGAAAAGTTCCACGGCATGACCAACACCGATATGCGCTACCGTCAGCGTTACATCGACCTTATCATGAATCAGGATGTCAAGCAGACCTTTGTCAACCGCTCAAAGATCATCAGTACAATCCGCAGCTATCTCGATTCGCAGGGCTTTATGGAGGTTGAAACCCCGATGCTCGTCCCGAACGCAGGCGGCGCCGCCGCAAGACCGTTTGAGACGCATTTCAACGCACTTGACCTTGACATCAAGCTTCGCATTTCGCTTGAGCTTTACTTGAAGCGCCTTATCGTCGGCGGACTCGAAAAGGTATACGAAATCGGTCGTGTTTTCCGCAACGAGGGTCTTGACACCCGTCACAACCCCGAGTTTACCCTCATGGAGCTTTATCAGGCTTACACCGACTATCACGGCATGATGGATCTTACCGAAAATCTGTACCGCCACGTCGCCAAAGAGGTTCTCGGCACAACGGTCATCTCCTACAACGGTGTTGAAATGGATCTCGGGAAGCCGTTTGAGCGCATCACAATGGTTGACGCCGTCAAGAAATATTCCGGCGTTGACTTTAACGAAATTCATACACTTGAAGAAGCAAGAAAAGTCGCTGACGAGCATCACGTTGAATACGAGGACAGACACAAGAAGGGCGACATTTTAAGCCTGTTTTTTGAGGAGTTTGCCGAAGAGCACCTGATTCAGCCGACCTTTGTTATCGACCACCCGATTGAGATTTCTCCGCTGACAAAGAAGAAGCCCGAGGATCCGGATTATGTAGAACGCTTCGAGTTCTTCATGAACGGCTGGGAGATGGCGAATGCCTACTCAGAGCTGAACGACCCGATCGATCAGCGTGAACGCTTCAAGGCACAGGAGGCACTTCTTGCCCAAGGCGACGAGGAAGCCAACACCACCGACGAGGACTTCCTGTATGCGCTTGAGCTTGGTATGCCCCCGACAGGCGGCATCGGCTTCGGCATCGACCGCATGGTCATGCTTCTGACGGATTCACCGGCAATCCGGGACGTTTTGTTCTTCCCGACAATGAAGCCCTTAGATTGACCGAAACGCGAAAAAGCCCGTAATATCAAG
>JALEYA010000169.1 GCA_022779945.1 Oscillospiraceae bacterium
CGCAGACCATCTCGACCTTTGCCCCTTCAAGAGTCATACGTCTTGCCATGATAAGACCGATATCGCCCGAGCCTAAAATGACAATCTTTTTGCCCGGCATATAGCCGTCGATATTGACGTACTTTTGTGCGGTTCCGGCGGTCATGATGCCCGAAGCACGCGAACCGGGAATGTCGAGAGCGCCTCTCGGTCTTTCGCGGCAGCCCATGGCAAGAATGATCGCCGTTGCGTTGATTTCAATCAGTCCGTCTGTGCTGTTCGTTGCGACAACAACATTACCGGGCAGAATATCAATAACCATGGTATCGACCTTGACGTCGATATCGGTCTTTTCGACCTGTTCAATAAAGCGGTGTGCATATTCGGGGCCGGAAAGCTCCTCACCGAAATAGTGAAGTCCGAAGCCGGTGTGAATACACTGCTCGAGAATACCGCCTAAGGTCTCGGCTCTTTCAAGAATAATAATTTTTTCAACGCCGCATTCTCTGGCCTTGAGTGCGGCGGCCATTCCGGCGGGGCCTCCGCCGATTACTGCAAGATCATATTTAAGCATCGAACCCACCTCACTTTGTCTTATTGAAAACAATCTTCGAACGGTTGCCGAACTTGGTTACCTGATTCATCGGGATATCAAGCTCGCGGGAAAGAATTTCAACAACCTTGGAGCCGCAGAAGCCTCCCTGACATCTTCCCAGACCCGCTCTTGTTCTTCTTTTCACGCCGTCCACGTCTCTGGCTCCGCAGGGGGCTTTGATCGCGTCAATGATTTCGCCCTCGGTGATGCCCTCACAGCGGCAGATGATTTTGCCGTAGCGGCTATCTTTTTTGATGAGTTCTTCTCTTTCTTCGAGCGAAAGCTCGTTGACTCTTATCGGCGCCGGACGTCTTGAGATGAACTGCTCTTTTTTCGGATAGTCGGGAGCCATCTTGCGGAAGATTTCGCCGACGTATCGTGCAATGGCAGGAGCGGCGGTAAGACCCGGGGATTCGATTCCGGCAACGTTGACAAAGCGCTCGTTTGCCTTGCTTTGTGCAATAATGAAATCGCTGTTGTCACCGGCGATGTGGGCACGAAGTCCGGCGAAGGAGGTGATGGCGTTTCTTGTTGTCAGCTGAGGAATGACGTTCCGGACGTCGGATTTTACCTTGTCAAGACCTTCGATTGTGGTGTCCACATCAAGCTTCGAGTCAAAGTCAAGGTCAATGGCCGTCGGCCCCATCAGGACGTTGCCGTGTGCTGTCGGGGTAATGAGAATGCCCTTACCCATGGCGGACGGACAGTGGAACAAAACGTGATTGACCATTTTCTTTTCGGTCTTGTCAAGAAGATAATATTCGCCTTTTCTCGGAATGATCTTAAACGATTCGTCACCGATCATTTTGGCAATCTGGTCGGCAAAAACACCGGCGCAGTTGATGACGTATTTGGCTTTGATAACGCCCGAGGCGGTGGACAAAAAGAACATATCGTTTTTGTATTCGATGTCGAATACACCGCTGTTTCTTTTGACTCTTGCGCCGTTCATGATGGCGTTTTCGGTGGCGGCGATAGCAAGCTCATAGGGGCTTACAACGCCGGCTGTCGGCGCCCAGAGAGCACCGATGGCTTCTTCGCTGATGTACGGCTCCATTTCCCGAAGCTGTTCCTGACTGATGATTTCCATATTGGGAACGCCGTTGTTGAAGCCTCTTTCGAAGAGTGTTTCGAGTGTCTGCATATCGTCCCACGAATACGCTACGACAAGCGAGCCTATGTTTTTGTAGGGGACGGAAAGCTTGTTGCAGTAATACGCCATCAAGGACGCACCCTGCACGTTGAGTTTCGCTTTGAGTGAGCCGTTTTCGGCGTCAAAGCCTGCATGAACGATCGCACTGTTGGCCTTGGAAGTGCCCATGGCGATATCGTTGCATTTTTCGAGCATAACAAGATTCAGATCCAGCTTGCTCAGTTCTCTTGTGATCATGGCACCGCATACACCGGCACCGATCACGGCAACATCGTATTGCATAATTCTTCCTCCGTTTATGATTGGATTTGCCTGCTGCGAGCTTTGTCTCGGCTTAACTCACCCTGTCTCCTTCTCAAAACAAAACCTACAAAAATTATTTTATCACGAAAACTGTTAATAGTCAACAAAAATAAATCGATAATTTAATACTTTATTCACGAAATGAACAACAGGCGGCAAATGTCCGACAATACTATAAACATTGATGACAAAGAGGCTCTTTTGTGGTATAATTTAGGGAAAGTAAGAAGGGAAGGGAGAGAAACCCC
Organism: Oscillospiraceae bacterium; assembly: GCA_022779945.1. GTDB lineage: Bacteria > Bacillota > Clostridia > Oscillospirales > Acutalibacteraceae > UBA6857. The sequence continues at coordinate 2,279 of JALEYA010000169.1, forward strand.
TGACGGAGGAAATATGGCTGATTTTATTGATTATCTGGAAGCCGCCTTTAACGGCGAAAAAGACGACGGTACGCTCTACCGTTTCAAGCGACAGACGCTTAAAAAAATGAACGAAAGAGCGAATGAGGTTACGCACACGGGACTTCGGGACAACAAGGTGCTTTATGACCGGTGCGGTCAAGTATAAGCCGTTTGTGCTTCTTTCGGCAACGACATTGAACGGCGAAACAACACTTTCGATGTGCGTTCGGGGAAACGACGAGGATAGAAAAATTGTTGAACACTTCTTTGATCTGATGGAGAAGAATCTGGACTGTCTTTCAAAAGAGTAATCCTGACATTGCTTTGTACAGTTGAAAAACCGATTCACAGGAGTATATATGAGCAGAAGTATGTTTGAACCGGCATATCAAAAAATATTCCCCTTCTGGAAGGATATCTCAGAAGAGGAAAAAGACTATATCTGTGGCCATTCTCTTGCGCTGACGTATCCGAAAGGAAACGTTATCAAGGAAGGCGACGATTGTTCGGGCGTAATATTTGTCAGAAGCGGCTGCTTGAGACTGTATATGTTGTCGGACGAGGGCAAAGAGATCACGCTTTACCGTCTGCATGACGGAGATATGTGTATGCTTTCGGCTTCGTGCGTTTTAAAGTCGGTTACGTTTGACGTTTTTGTGGACGCAGAAGAAAACAGCGAATGTTACATCATAAACGGTCAGGCATTTTCGGTGGTTTCCGAGCGTAATCCGCAAATCAAGATTTTCGCCCTTGAAACGGCGGTCAGCCGCTTTTCGGACGTGATGTGGGTTATGCAGCAGATTTTATTTATGAGTATGGACAAGCGGCTTGCCATTTTTCTTGCGGACGAAACGGCAAGAACGGGGAGCGACACCGTAACGCTCACGCACGAGCAGATTGCAAAATACATCGGCTCCGCCCGGGAGGTTGTCTCCCGCACACTGAAGTATTTTGCCGCCGAGGGCATTGTGGAGCTCAAGCGCGGCGGCGTAAAAATAACTGATCGGAACAAGCTGAAAAGAATTTGCGGGACATCGGCCTGAGCTGACGTCCCGCTTCTGTTATTTGAGCATATCAAGAATCTGATTTTTCGGTCTTGCGCCTGCGGACTGATTGACGACCTTTCCGTCTTTCATAACGACGAGTGTCGGGATGCTGGTGACACCGAAAGCGGCGGCAAGCTCGCCCTCTTCATCAACGTTGATTTTTCCGACAAGATACTCGGGGTGCTCCTCGGCGATTTCGTCTACGAGCGGCGACACCATGCGGCACGGACCGCACCAGTCCGCATAAAAATCGAGAAGAACGGTTTTTTCACTTGTTTTTACCGTTTCAAAATTATCTTTGGTTACACTGAATACTGACATAGGTCAACTTCCTTTCTTGTTTATTTTCAAGTATAGTCTATCCCATTTTTCTTGAGTTTTCCGTGATTTAGTCACAAAATTCAAATCGCTTCCTGTGCGATGAATCCGATTTTGCCGGAAAGGCTGTCGGAAAAGCCGAGCGATTCGCAGCTTACGGCGAAATCTTCGGTTAATTCTTCGGCGGCATTCAGTGCTTCTTCTTCGGTTTCGAACTGTTCATCAAGTGTTTCGATAACCTCACCTGTCTGATTGTAAATCATCTGAATCAAAAAAATATTGTTTGTCATTTTTTCGTCTCCTGTCGTTTTGATTGTCTGTATGTATATGGTTATTTCTCCGCTTTTTGATTACGGCTTTCGCCTTGTCGCTGTTCCCTGAAGCGAGCATTTTATCTTTTTGACCACCGTTTTTCCCGCCTTTCGTTTGTGTTTTGCAATTCTTGATTGCACCTATATCATACGGGAAAAGACGGCTCTAATAAATAATATTCGCAGCAAAATATCGCCTCTTATTTTCACAAAATCCGCAAAATAAAAAATGCTTTCTCCTCCGCCTTTATTTGTTGCAGAAGAGAAAGCGAATCCGGCTTTTCTTTTTAATCAGATATTGTTTTTGTGATAGCTTTCGTTGTCGATGGCTCCCGTTGCCAGCATTTTTTCGACCCAGAGCTGAAGCGTTTCCACCGTGACGGAGATGTGTTCCAGTTCTTTTTGAATTTTGATGAAGTCTTCGATTTCATCATTTGCGATTTTGCCGTCGGCGGTGATTTCAATGAGTCTGTCCTTTTTTCGGTTCATCGAATTTAAAGAGGCGAGCATTTCCAGTACGATTTGCGACAGGTCTTTGATTTTGACTTCGGGAACGTAATGCCGCCCGATCGGGCATTGCTTCGAGCAATAAACGTTGCAAAGGTCGGGTGACTTATATTTTTCAGCCATTGTCAGAATATCCTCGGGGTAGGGTACGACCTTTTCGTTTTCGATTTTTTCGATTCTTTCCGGCGGTATCGTTTCAAGAAGATCGCTTGCTTTTTCTCTTGAAAGGCCTAAGCTTTCTCTTGTCCTCTGATAGATATTTTTGTTTTCCTTGACTGAATTTCTGCCCATTGATGCTGTCCGGCGCAAAATGCGCTCCTTTTCCTTTCATTGCTTTTCTGTTCGGCTTTAATTATAGCATACCCTTTTGTGAAAATAAACAGGTTTATCAAATATATCCGGATTTTTCGGCCGTGAAATTGATGCCGGCCTTTTTCGCCTGAGAACAAAGATCTTTCACCTGAAGCTGATACCGGACTCCGTCCTTGATAAAATGCGTTGCGCATTGGCGGAATTCAAACGATACATTCTTCCTGACGCATTGCTCTCTCAGGTCAAGGATCCACGCATAGTCAAGCTCTCTCCCGAAACGGTCGGATTCTCCGCCGGCGATCACCGCTTCGATACCGTCCAGATATTGTTCAATTTTCATCGGCGAAAGCATCGGCTGACAAATGATATTTCTGTGTCGGATCGGAAGGGCGCAAAAGATCGGAAGCCGTTCGTCGGCTCTCTTTTGGTTTTCAATCGTACAGCCGATGGTTACGTTGTCGTAGCCGTCGCCCCAGTCGTCGGGCAGACAGGAGGCAAGCCGCTCAATACGCTTCGTCAGGAAAATAAAGTGCAGATCGTTTCTTTCCTTTATCATTTTCCAGCACTCGCTGCGCCATTCGTCCGCTTCGGGTATCAGAAAGTCCGAAGAAAAGCAAAGGTAAATCGTGCCTTGCTTCATTCTGTATTCGCCGTTTTTCTTTTTTTCAACAGGCGCGTAAAACTTTTCGGTTTTTACGATTTTTTCGGTATTGACTCCGCGTTTTGCATCACCTTTATGAATATAACAAAACGTACAGCCTTCGCTGTATTTGTGGCAGCCTCTCCACGGATTCCACATAGGCATTGAGTTCACCTCCTGTTCCATTATACGCGACCGACAAGAAAAATCAAAATTCTTTTTGTTTTTTGAACACACAAAAGCGCAAACAAAAACAGACCGCAGAAAAACCACGGTCCGTTCTCGTTACTTGTTCTAAAGATTATTCCTCTTCTTCACCGCTGTCAGGTGTATCGAGACCTAAAAGCGAACGGATGATACCGAAAATGAAATTGATAATCTGAAGAATGAGTGCTGTGTCTTTTTCTCCCTTTAAAAACTGAAACATAAATAAGTCTCCCTCCGTACGAGTTAAATACAATGCGTATTATACAAACAATTTGTGAACAAATCAAAAACATGATTTTAATATGTTTTTAAAATTGTATAAAAAAATCTATTATTAAGCCCTGTTTATGTACAAGTTGAACATAACTTGACGGCTTCCGTTAAGCAAGTTACCCATCAATACCGCAAAGGCGGCAGTTTTCCTGATGTTCCGGATATGTTGCGGCATAATAATAATTGCCGTTGCCGGTCACGAAAAAGTAATAATCGGTTTTTTCGGGATAGAGAGCGGCTTGTATAGCGTCGAGTCCCGGATTGCATATGGCGCCGGCGGAAAGACCGTCACACTTATAGGTGTTGTAAAGAGCGTCAAAGTCGGTTTCGTTTCCGGTGAGGTATTCAGAATCGGTGACAAATCTTTTGATATAATTGATCGTGGCGTCGCATTGAAGCTTCGGGAAGTCCGGACTGTCAAGACGGTTATGCAAAACCGAAGAAACCTTACCCATTTCTTCTTTCAGTCCGACTTCCTTTTGAATGATCGAAGCCAGAATGATGACCTGGTCAAGGGTGTAACCGAGCTGTCCGGCTCTTAAAGTAAATTCGTCCGAAAGCTTTGATGCCGTATTTTTCAAAAACCTTTTCAGCACGCTTTCAGCGCTCTCGCCGCGATAAAATTCATAAGTGTCGGGGAAAATAAACCCTTCCAGAAGGAACGGCCGTTCTTCGGGGTTGTTAATTTCGGCAAGAAACGGAAAATCGTCCGCAATCTCGCCGGGGGATTGTACGACACGGATAAAATCGCTTGCCGGGCAAACATCGCTTTCTTCAAGCCTTTGCGCAATCTGAACGGCGGTAAAGCCTTCGGGGAAGGTCACTTTGACGGTCGGACTGAGCGTAGTCTGCGGCTCGGTTGAAGGCTGTGACTGCCCGAGCTTTTCGCCGCCGCAGCCGCTTAAAAGCGCAAGAATCAGAACAAGAGAAACGAGAGAAGCAAATTTTTTCATAGCTTTTTCCTTTCGGCAACCTCTAAAAACATCCCGGCATTCGTCATAGCACACAACTAATGCCGTCTTTGTCGTTCTCAATCCTTGAAATACATCAAGTATTCCTGCGGATTTGTGCCGAAGCTGACGCAAGTCAAAGCCGTTACGGTTTTAAGCGATGAATTTCCGCCGATACGGCGTCAGAAATGCTCGAAATGCGTCAGCATTTCTCCGCTTTCTTTCTTGTCTCGACAAAAATTAATTCGCTTAAAACTTCGCAGAACCTGAAAGCAAATATTTTGCGTACAGCGTAACGCTTTGAGCTGCAGGCATACTGACGTATGTCAAGGTGAAAAGTGTTGCGATGTGCGTGAAATATTTGATTTCAGGCGTATCGGATT
>JALEYA010000182.1 GCA_022779945.1 Oscillospiraceae bacterium
AAAACAAAGGTCAGATCTTCCCAGAACATAAGCGGTGTAAATTCCATCGGTAATTCCTCCTTTTCGTTTTTATCATTATATACTCGGTTTACGGTTTTTGTCAAGTATTTCCGATACGGTCTGATTTTGTTTTTTCTGCGCCTTGATTTACTAAGAAAAATATGGTATTTTTAAGAAAGAAAAGGATCGAGGAGGAATACAAAATGCGAAAAACTCTTATCTCAATCACATCCGCTTTTATGATCGTCATCATGGCTTTCACCGTGATACCGTTTGTACCGAAAGCTGCGGCGGCTTCCGCCCCGACTCAGGCCGATTATTTTGAACTTGAGAAAATACTCTCTAGCTTCATCTATACCGATTTTACCGATTTGCCAAACTTCTTCAAAGGCGATCCAAACGATTACACCGAAGCGTACAGAGGAAAAGTCTTTTCACGCAATAACACACAAAATACCAGGCTTGTTCTCAACGAGATATTTAAAAATCTTGTTTACGTTCAGAACTCAATCTATGAAAAATATTTCGGGAAAGTGAAGGTGATCAACGGTTATGATCCGCTTTCCGTTTTCTGTTATGACGAGTATAGCGGTTACCACAAGGCATTCTTTGTCAGACTCCCGGCAAACAATGTGAACACTATACTTAAAAATGTTTTCAATCTGACCCCCTATCTGTTCGACGAAGGATCGGATTGGTACTATTATGACGGTTACTATTATGTTTCCTGCTTCCGTTTCGAAGATTATTTTGCTTACAGTGCCGATATTCTCGGCAAGAAGATAAATCAAAACGGTACTTACAGTGTAAATTATTCCCTTCAAAGAATCGTGAATAATAAGACCGAAATCGGCCGCTTCAACGTCAATGTCAGTCTGTCCACCGTCGGCAGTAAAAAACAATGGCGTATCAACAGCATAAAGAGAATCATATCCATTTGCGACGCTTATGAAAAAAAGCTCAACGCCTTCTCACAGTGGGTATATGAAAACTATGACGCAAGAAAATCCGACTACAACCTGTACGATATCGAGAAAGACGGTGTTCCCGAACTTCTTGTCACAAAGAAAGCTTCAGGCAAAACACAACTCTATATCTACACGTATCAGAACGGATCCGCCGTCAACCTCAAAAGCTTCGATATAACCGGTTCATCTTTGTACGGCAACGACGGAAAAAACGGGTTTTACAAAGTTTCGGTCAAAAACGGTTACCGGATCGCAAGCAAGATCACAAAAGAGAAAAACGCCATCAAAATCCAATCCTTAAACTCATCGGCGGCGAAAAATATCAACACAAAAAGTAAGATCGGCTTCATCTCATCCGGTGAACTCGGCTATCTGCCGTCAAAATGCTATCCGATTCCGTCAAACATAAAAACCGTAAAGGCAACTCAGACTACTACTTCTATAAAGCTCTCGTGGCCTTCAGCCCTTTCCGCCAAAGCTTACCGCATTTATCGCTATGATGCCAAAAGCAAAAGGTATGTAAAAATTACCGATACAAGCAAAACGTCATACACCATCAACAATCTTACCTCGGGAACCGAATACAAGTTTGCGGTACGTCCGTATAACAAGCAGTTCGGTACCCTGTATGCGGCAAAATCCGCCACCTATCTGATAACCGCTGCAAAGCCCGGCACTCCAACCCTGAAAGCCGCTTCGGGCGTCAGCAGTGTCACGCTCAGCTGGACCCGGCAAAGCGGAGCAACGGGATATGTTCTCTACCGTTCCGCTTCCCAAAACGGCAGTTATTCCAAAGTCGCAACAATCAAAGGCAACTCCGTCACGAAATATACTGTGAAAAATCTCTCGTCGGGAAAAACGTATTATTTTAAAATTGCGGCTTACAAAACTTCGGGCGGACAAAATGTTTTCGGTTCGTTTTCTTCCGTAAAGAACGCAACCGTCAAATAGTTTTTCAAAAAGGGGGGGCAGGATTCACTGCCCTTTTTATTTGCCGTTTTCTTGTAAATTTATCCGTCCCGTGTTATACTAAAAAGTAACAGATTTTGTAATCCCACGGAGGTACCGTATGATTTCCGTTGCACTTGCCGCCTATAACGGCGAAAAATATATTGAACAGCAGATCCTGTCTATTTTGCCTCAGCTTTCGCACAACGATGAAATCATCGTTTCCGACGACAAGCCGGGCGGACAAACCGAACATATTGTCCGGCGTTTAATGGCGGACGACCCGAGAATCACCTATGTCGAAGGCAGAGGAAAAGGCGTGGTTGCCAACTTCACAAACGCCCTGCGGTACTGCAAGGGAGACTATATTTTCCTTTGCGACCAGGACGACGTCTGGCTCGACGGGAAGGTCAAAAGAGTGATGCAGGCATTTGAAAACGGAGCCGACCTTGTGCTGCACAACGCCTATATCACCGACGAAAACCTGAATATCACGGACTATTCGTTCTTCGCCGGACGAGGAAGCAAAAAAGGCTTTTTTCATAACATCATCAAAAACTCCTACATGGGGTGCTGCATGGCGTTCAACCGCAAGCTTTTAAAACGCATCATGCCGATTCCGCGATATATCCCGATGCACGACCAATGGATCGGTCTTTTAGGGGAGGTTTACGGCAAGGTTGAACTGATCGATGTTCCGCTGATCTATTACCGGATTCACGGCAATAACGTCACGGGCGGCGAAACAACACTCCGGCAAAAGCTCCGTTGGCGAAGATACCTAATCAAGCGTCTTGCCGGACGCATACTCTTCAAAAAGTAATGGAGGCACTATGAACGACTACACAGTTTCCGGCTGTATTGTAACGTATAACAGCAAAAATATCATCTCAAGAACCATCGAAAGCGTTCTGACCGAAACAAAGGGCGTACCCTTCAAGCTGTTCGTCGTGGACAATGCTTCGACCGACGGCACGGCTGACTATATCAAAGAAAACTATCCCGGGGTCACGGTGATCGAATCGAAGGACAACTGCGGCTTCGGTGCGGGGCACAACAAGGTCTTGCCGTTTCTTGACTCGAAATATCACGTTGTCATCAACCCTGATATTATTCTGAAGTCCGACACGATCAGTGAGCTTGCTTCCTTTGCGGACACGGACGAAACCATCGGTCTTCTGTCGCCGCAGATCCGCTTTGAGGACGGCAGAATCCAGATGCTCGGCAAGAAAAATCCGACCGTGCGGTACTTAGGCGACCATTGGTTTCACAAGGGCGACGAGCCGAGTAAGACCATGATCGACTACTGCATGCTCGACAAGCCGCAGGACAAGCCGTTCCCGATTACGAACGCGACGGGCTGTTTCATGTTTTTCCGCACTTCGGTTTTTAAAGAGCTCGGCGGCTTTGACGAGCGGTTCTTCATGTATCTTGAGGACTGCGATATCGCAAGACGGGTTTCGGAAAGATACAAGGCGCTGTTCTACCCGATGGCGGACGTCACCCACCTTTGGGAACGGGAGAGCAAGAAGAATAAAAAGCTTCTGTTGATTCACATCAGATCCATTCTCACCTATTTTGCCAAATGGGGACTCAAGTTTTAAATTACGGAGGTTAAAATATGCCGCCTCTTTCTTTAATGATCAAACCGGCTTCGTCACTTTGCAATCTTTCGTGCGAATACTGCTTTTACCGCGACGTTTCCGAACACAGAGAGCATTTAGGCTTCGGAATCATGACCGGGGACACGGCAAGAGTGCTGATTGAAAAAGCGCTTGCCTTTGCCGACGGTCAGAGCGTTGCCTTCGCCTTTCAGGGCGGAGAACCAACACTTGCCGGGAAGGATTTTTTCAAATTTTTCGTGGACACGGTAAACGAACTGAACCGAAAACACAGCCGCATTTATTACAGCATTCAGACCAACGGCACGGGAATCGACAATGAATGGGCAAGATTCTTCGCCCGGAACAAATTTCTTGTTGGCCTCAGTCTTGACGGCGACTTTGACGGCAATAAGTTCCGCAAAAAGCCGTCCGGGCAGAATTCGTTTTATCAGATTATAAGAGCCGCCGACATATTAACCAAGCATTCGGCGGACTTCAACATTCTGACGGTACTGACCGGCTACTGCGCCGAAAACGGAGAGCGGATTTATAAATATTTCCGCTCCAAGGGCTACAAATATCTTCAGTTTATTCCGTGTCTGCGTCCGTTCGATTCATCGGAACAAAGCGAGCTGTACATGACGAACGAACAATACGCCGATTTTCTCATCAAGGTGTTTAACCTTTACGTCAAGGACTATGTACGGGATCAGTACATCAGCATCCGTCAGTTTGACAACTGGGTGCGGCTTTTTCTCGGGCAAAGACCCGAGCAATGCGGCGTTGCCGGCTTCTGTTCTCACCAGTTCGTCAGCGAAAGCAACGGCAATATCTATCCGTGCGACTTTTACTGTACGGACGAATATCTGCTCGGCAACATTCTTGAAACCGACTTTCCAAAAATGGCAAAAAGCGAAACCGCTATGAATTTCATCAAAGAAAGCCTTACGGTGTCGGAAGAATGTAAGAAATGCCGCTATTATCCCGTCTGCCGTGCCGGCGGCTGCAAGCGAACGCAGCAAAGCGAAAACTACTGCAAGGCGTACAAGAAATTCTTCTCGTCATGCCTGCCGCTGTTTCGTGTTTTCGCCGCCGAAAAGCCGAGAGACAACAGATAAAAGCTAAGAGAGACCGCCGAAACAGCAGTCTCTCTTTTTATCTTCCGGGCTCATAGGTCACTTCCACAATCTCGAAAAATTTTAAGTGAAAGCCTCCCATGGTTTCTCTTACGATCATGCTACCACCGGTTTCGGGCCACAGCACATCGTCGTCGGTAACAATATATCGAAGCGATACATCTTTATGTCTTTCGATTCC
>JALEYA010000185.1 GCA_022779945.1 Oscillospiraceae bacterium
CCCGTACAAACAAAAAAATGAAAAAAGTGCTTGACAATTGTAAAGATTTGTGATAATATAACTAGGCACTTGGGGGTATAGCTCAGCTGGGAGAGCGCTTGAATGGCATTCAAGAGGTCAGCGGTTCGATCCCGCTTATCTCCACCAATTGACGGATATGATTTGAAATGAAATCATATCCGTTACGTATAATCAAGTTCATATGCGGATGTGGCGGAATTGGCAGCATGAAGACCGATGCGCCGCTGGTGGCGGAAAAAGCGAGGACTTCATGGCGTAGCGGTCAAAATTTTTCGGCGCTCCAAGCCGAAAAAAATTTTGGGACCCGCAAGCGGTCACGCGGTAGCGCGTCTGCCGGTAAGTCCTCAGAAAACATTTTTACTTTGCTTTTTACAATTTTATATATGCGGATGTGGCGGAATTGGCAGACGCGCTAGATTCAGGTTCTAGTGGTAGCAATACTGTGTGGGTTCAAGTCCCGTCATCCGCACCATTTTGAGTATTCATAAGGGCTTTGATCTGTGAATACTCAATTTTTTTAGGCTCTTTGTCAATAGTTGGGGTAAAAAAGACTATCCGTCCATCCGGCTTGTCGGCGTAGCACAGAGTGATGACGATGACGAGACGGCGTACCGTGAAATGAAAAAAGCGTTCAAAGAACACCCCGAAATTGATTTTGTCTATATCACCGCCGCCGGCGTCAACGGTACGCTTCAGGCGGTGGAAGAACACGGAAAAAAGGTGCGTGTCTGTACGTTTGACGACACGAAAACAATACGGGACGCCCTACAAAACGGCTCGGTACTCGCAACGATCTGCCAACAGCCTTTTGAGCAGGGGTATTATTCCGTGAAAGCACTTTTTGATAAAGTCATCACAAAAAAAGCTGTACAAAATACAATTTATACCCAGCTTTCCATCAAGGTTGATCAGTCGCTTTGATTGTCGTCAAGCAAGAGGAGATCAATATGAAATATTTTTCCGTTATGCGCTATACAGGCGACAATATCCCGTCAGGTGAAGAACAAATTATCGGAAATCAAGGAATCACGGTTGAAGAAAGTACGGAACAGGTCGATTTTTCCGGACTTCAGACAAATACGGTTCTTTCCATCCGGGAAATCGGCTTGATAAGTCAGCAATCCGGCTGGTTTTTGAAGAAGAGGAATGGGACAGCGACAATTACGTTTTTGCGCCTGCCGCCCTTTATAACGGCAACCGTTTCTGAAGCCTTCCGAAAGAATATGCGCCGATGCTGACTGCAAAGGAGGCTCAGCGGTTTTCCGGCGAAACGGTCATCACCGATGTGCCGCGATTGAATAAAGACGAAAGCGGATGTGTTCAGCTTAGCGTCGGCGACTTGTCGTTCCCGTGCGTCGGCTACTATTGCGAGAAAAAGAAAACCGGCTTTCTTCTCTTTTTTGAGCAGAAAAACGAGCTTGGTAATTTCGGAATCACCGTAGAAGAAAATCTGATTTTGCCGTTTTCGTTCTTGATTTCGGCGTATCTGATGTCGCCTCTGTTGCCCGAATCCTGCGGCTTGATGTATTTGTGACCCATAGAAGAAACATCGGTTTTATAAATGCCGATCGGTGCGTGCTCTTTGAAATCGGAATAGTTTTCGGACTTTCCTCTGCCGTAATAGCTGACCTTTTCAAATTCAGACGGCAGTTCCGCATGAACACCGAAGCGGGGCAATTGCGCCGTCAGAGGACAAACCTTCCGAAGGCTTGCCGTAATCTGAATTTCGCCGTCTTTACTGAAAGCATAATCAACATTCGAATGAGCGAGGACAAAAATCCCTCTTGTCACAAAGTCAAAGCTTGTGCGTACTTTTCGGATGCCGCCGATCTTCACCGTTTTACACGAGCGTAAAACAGGCTCGGCTTCGGCAAGACCTAAAATCAGCCAGTAAATCATCATATACTGGTCGTTGTCGAGTCTGCCGCGGTAAATATGCGGAATAAAGCCGGTCATTTTATCCTGTGGCTTTTGATTCAGATATTCGGTGCCGTT
>JALEYA010000191.1 GCA_022779945.1 Oscillospiraceae bacterium
GCATATAGCCCATGCCCTCTTTGATACCGATTTTGTTGGACTGCGTGGCCCCGGTATCGGGTTTTTGGTTGGTTTTTTCTTTCATTCGCATTCTCTCCCGTTAAAATTTTGTAAAGATAGGATACCATTTTTGAATCGAAAATACAATCCTTTTTCGACAAGAAGCGAAATTGATGTGGGGAGATTCGGCTGAGCTTGCCCCTTCCGACGGCTTCGCCGCCACCTTCCCCAAAGGGGACGGCTGTTAGTGCTTTCCTTTAATAAAGAGGTAAACCTGAAAGGCAGAGAATCAGGCTCCCCTTTTAGGGGGAGCTGTCAGCTTTGCTGACTGAGGGGGCTCTCTGACCGTCAGCACGAGGTGAAATTCGGCTGAGCTTACTCCCTCCGACGGCTTCGCCGCCACCTCCCTCACGAGGGAGGCTTGCCCCTTCCGACGGCTTCGCCGCCACCTTCCCCTAAAAGGGGACGGCTTTTCAAGGCTCCTCCTTTGGGGGAGCTGTCACGCAGTGACTGAGGGAGTGCTCTCTGCCCTCCTCCACCATTCAAAATCTTTCCTCTTTCTCTCAATCAATATATCTATTATCTATTATCTATTCTCTATTCTCTATTATCTATTCTCTTTTTCTTCTTCCCCATGCCCGTGCGTGAGGGGGAGAATAAGTCGGATATGTCTACATACTACAAAATAACAAAGTTTTCCTATATTTATTTTATTTTTTTCTGAATGCTTTATAGGGAATCTATGTAATCTTTGTAGTTAAAGTGCCTTGAACCCTTTATTCATAAGGGTTTACAACGTCTACCAAGTTGTCTACAATGTGTCTACAAAGTTGACTTTGTAGATGTTTTTCTATTATGTTGCTATTTCATCAAAATCTTTTTCTTTCGTTTTCAATCTGCGCCATCCTCTCTGACTTCCATATTTACCGTACTTTGCCGGGTATTTTTCTCTCTCCCATTCCTCCATCATCCCCATGATCTGCCCGATCTCGATACTGTCTCTGCGTGACGGATTGGTGCAAATCCCGTTCTTGAGCGCCTCCTGCCATAATTCCAGCGTGCACACCGCCGTCTTGTTCTTGAGATAGGCGGCAATCAGCCCGACCCGGTAGTCATCCTCAACCGCCGTCTGTCGGCTTTTCTCCACGATTCCCCTCTTCTTCGGGTCGATGTACGGTCGTATCTCCCCCTTTTCGTACAGCGTGAGCGCTTCTGCCCAGCACTGCTCGATGTACGACGCAATCATCTTCTTTTCCTTATAAAGCGTATTGCCGTCCGACCGACACTTCACCGGGTAAAACCGTCGGTTGCCCGTCTTGTCGGTCAGAAACTGCTCCTTGTTCGTGGTGCCGATGAAAATGCACCGTCTCGGGTAGTCCTCGGCGTTGACGGCGTACGGCTTGCGGTAGGTGTCCTTTCGCGCGTCGAAAAAGCTTTTCAGCTCCTCCTGCCCCCGGGCGGTGTTGAACGCCAACAGCTCGCTGACCTCGCAGATCCATTTTCCCCGGACGGCTTCGGCTCCCTTGTTGTCGCGGATGTCGTTGACCCTGCCGTACCATTCGTCCTGCATCGCCAGCATTTCCACGATCGTGGACTTTCCGCCGCCCTGTTTGCCCTGTAAGATGATCACGTCGTCCACCTTACAGCCCGGGTTCATCAGCCGGCTGATGCCGCCGTGAAAAATCAGCCGTGAACACTCCCTGGTGTACTCGCTGTCCTCACAGCCCATGATTTCGGACAGAAAGTGCGGTATGCGCTCGTGACCGTCCCAACGGATGCGTTCAATGCGGTTGTAGATCGGGTTGTAGCCGATCTCTTCGGAAAGGATGTTCAGCGCGTGCGTAAAGTCGGCGGCGGACTTGATGCCGTCGTAATTTTCCTCGATGTACCGCAGCGCCCTGCTTTGCACGGTGTCCGTCCACGGCTCTCCGTGAAGCTCAAACTGACCGGAAACCTGATTGAACCGAAGCGACATGAAATACTGGTCATAGCTTAAAATCAGCACAAAGTTTTTGATCGTACTGCGAAGCGTTCCGTCCTTCTTGCGGTCAAGGGCGGTGGCGCTGTCAGGCTCTCCGCCCGTGCTGTAATATTCGGCGCAGCCGTCAATGCCGATGACACTGCTTCGGAAAAGAATGTCGTTAAAAAGAGCAAGCCGATCCTCCTCGGGAAAATCCGGCACCTCCATCGCCTTTTTCATCATGGTGTACAAGAACTTTTTGTCCGCGTCCGGCTGGGTTTTGTCATAGTTGATATGTATGGTTTTTTCCTCCTTTGCATGAAAAAAAGCTGCTACTATCTTCTTGAAGCGTGCGGAATCACTTCATAAATACAGTAAGCAGCTTAAATTATTCGAACAAATGTTCTATTGTTATTTTACAGCATAAATTTGCATTTGTCAAGTCTTTTCGGGAAATATAGGGGAATTTCCGACTGTTTCTTTGCAAAATTTATCCGCCCGTCTGCCGGATTTATCCTCCCCTGTCCGGTTGACTTTGCCGCTTCTTGTATGGTATTATAATATGAACAGAAATCCGCTTAGATTGGAGTGAAACCCTATGAATATAGAAAAGCTTCGGAATTTTGAGCCGCTTTTCGGCTCGTGGTACATCGACAAAAAGCTTTCCGAGGGGCGAAGCAGCGTCTTTTACCGTGTTTACCGGGAAAGTGAAAACGGTCCCGACTTTTCGGGACTGAAGACGATCCGCTTTCCGCGCACGGAAGCCGATTTTAACCGTGTCATGCAGTCGGGCAAGTACACCACACCCGAACAGTATCTGACCGCGCTCGAGGGCGAGATCCGCCGCAATATGGAAAAAATGATGAGCCTTCGCGCCAATTCCAACATCGTCCGCTTCGATAATTATATGATCGTACGGGAGCTGAACTGCTTTCATGTGATTATCCTGATGGAAATGCTCAAGCCCTTGAGCGAATACCTGACCGAAAGCGCCGCCACCTCAAAGGAAGTGGCGAAAATGGGCTGTGACCTTGCGCTGGCGTTGGAAGGCTTTCGCAAAATCGGCATCATGCATAAGGAAATCAAGCCCGAAAATATTTTTGTCGACGATATCGGCACCTATAAGCTCGGCGACTTCGGGATTTCGAACGTCGGACAGCTCGGCGACAAGCAGGAGCAGATGTCCAACTATCTTGCGCCCGAAATCCTTTATTCGACGGGGGTCGATACCTGCTCGGACATCTATTCGCTCGGCATATTGATGTATAAGTTCACCAACAACAACCGCATTCCGTTTTTGCCGGAATATCCGAACCCGATTTCCGTGGACGACCGGAAGCGTGCCTTTGAGCGCAGAATGAGCGGCGAACGGCTTGTCAAGCCCGCCAAGGCCGACCTTGCGCTTTCGAAAATCATCTTCAAGGCGGCGGCTTTCCGTATCGAAGAGCGGTACCGCACGCCCGAACAGCTCGAAAACGACCTGAATACCTATCTGTTCGGGTCAAGTGACCCCGACGCAACGCAGGTTCTGCCGAAGGTGACCGAAACGAAGGAATACAAAACGGCGAATGCGAACGATATTTACTTCGATCAATACGCACCGACCAAAACGACCTATACCGCCGAGGACAGGGCAAAGGACGAGTTCAACGACGCTTTCGACGATTCCGACGAGGACGAAAAGCCGTCGGGCAAAAAATGGTACGCCCTGATTGCGGTTTTAGTGCTGATTCTTGCCGTGGTGGTGTTCTTTGTGGTCAAGGGACTTTCCCCGAAAGAGGAGGAAACGACCGCTTTGACCGAAGAAACGAGCATTTCGACCGTGACCGAAGCCACAACCGAAGTGACGACCACCGAAGAGCCGACGACAGAGGAACCGACCACCGAAGAGGAAACCACCGAGGAAACGACCACCGAGGAAACGACGACCGAAGTGACCACAACGGAAGTGACCACCACCGAAGCGCCGACCACCGAAGAAACCACCACCGAGGCGCCGACGACCACCGAACCACCGACCGCACCGGCATCGTCCGCCAATGTGGTGCTGACAAGCCCGTCCGGCCATAAAAACGGCGAACAGACCGCCGACGGACGGGTCTATACCGCAATGAAAGCCGAAAGTGCGGACATGACGCTTTCCGATGAGGATATCATTGTCGGGGCGACGATCTCCATGAAGCCCTTCGGTGCCAATCCCCAGCGAAAGGGCAAGGCGTATATCTGTCAGGTGGACGCAAACGGCACCGTCCTTGTCAAAGAGCAGGTCAATTTCGGCATCATCTATGACGATGAAGACGCCGGAGCCGACCTTGCCTGTGATGTGGTGGTGGACAACGAGATTTACTACGAGGACAACACCGATTTTTACATTGTGTTTGACGAAGGCGCCATCGTGACGGACACGGGCGTCAACCTTCCGTTCCAGGTCAAGCTGAAATAAAACCGGTCATTCCGGACAGACCCAAAAAAAAGAATCCCTTCACGAATGAGGGGATTTTTTCTTTCTTTTCGGTTGTTTATCAGCCGAGATGTAAGGTAAAGCCGAGAAGCACATAATCGGCTTTTTTGTTGTTTTCCTTACCGGAAAGGTAGGACTGGATGATCGCCTGCATGGCGTTGACATCGGGCGTATCGGTCAGAATATAGGCATTCAGACCGCTTTCCCCGGCGTTGACAAGGTATTTGTATTCGCCCTTGTCGGTGACTTCGCCGCTCTTGTCACGCTGAAAAAGACGGTACTTTCCGTCCGTAAAATAAAGGTCGTCGAATTCCACGGTCTTGCCGCTGTAAGACGCAACACGGACAAACGCATTTTTGCCTTTGTGGCTTTTCGTGACGAAGCTGTCCCACGGCTTGGTGTCGCCGGTCGGCTTGTTGTCGGTCAGCACAAGAACGCCGTCCTTTTTCGCCTGTTCGGCGGTGTAGTCCGACGAAACCGAAGCAAACCCGGTATATTTTCCGTCCTCGTCGAGCGTGGGTGCGGTCACCGTGTCCTTCGCACACGAACCGAACGCACAGACGAAAAAAGCGGCAGTCAGAAGCACGCAGACAGCATGAAAAAATCGTTGTTTCATAAGCTTTTCTCCTTTGGTGAGTACTGATAGTATAGTACCACCTTCGGTTTTTACTGTCAAGCGGAATTTCTGCTACCGCTGTTTTCTTTATGGCTGATACATTACGGGAAAGAGGGGGAAAGACCCGATAGCATCAGCCGAGTTCGTCAAGGTCAACCTTTGCGGTGTTTTCGCCGCTTGCAATCGAATAGCGGTACATTTCGCCGTCCGCACAGGCGTAAAAGTTTTCGCCGATATAAGCGCCCGTGAAGTCATACAGATAGTCGTCGGTCGTTTCCGGTACGGTGTAGGCGGTAAGCTCAGTGAGCTTTCCGTTTTCGGCGCTGATATGAAGATAGCGGTAGGTGAAAAGCATATCGTAGCTTTGCGTACGGTAGTTCAGGCGCTCTCTTGTCTTGACCGCCGGAAGATAGAAGTCACTTCCGCTTTCGCCCATGATAAAGGACTTGGGGTTGCTGAGCACGTTGCTGTCGGTATTTTTATAGCGCAGCGAGTCTTTCACGGTGGGGTGTAACGGGTCGCTGATGTCAAAGAGGGTGATTTTCAGCGACTCAAAGTCCGCGTCCTCGTCGTCGCCGTCATAGCCGATGCCGACAAGAAGATCGTCGCCTATCGGGTGCAGATATTCCGAAAAGCCGGGCAGCTTGACCTCACCTAAGAGTTTCGGGTTCTTCGGGTCGCTTACGTCAATGGCAAACAGCGGGTCGGTGTTGCGGAACGTGACGACATAGGCGATATTGCCGAGAAAGCGTGTGCTTTTGATCTGCTCGTCGGGGGCAATATCGGTCAGCTTCCCGACGATGCTCAGCGTTTCGTCAAGGACGTAAAGACTGCTGACGTCCTCGTCTTTTTCGAAGTCATACGCGGTCGTGGTGATGCGCAGATAGCCGTCCTTTTCGTCAAGGCTGTAATTGTCGTCGATAAAGCCGGGCACCGTTCCCTTGGTCTTCTTTTCGACCGTTCCGTTCTTTAAGGTGAACGAGAAGATGTCCGTCCGGTCTTCCCCGTTTGTATAGTTCCGGCTTAAAAGGTACAGCGTGTCCGTCGTGCAGTAAATTTCGTCGCTGTATCCGACAAGGCTGAGGGTGCTGACGGTCGGGTCTTTTTCCGTAACGGAAAAGCCGCTGATAACGGTCTGGCAAGCGTAGTCGTCATTGTCCGGGAGGACATAGACACAGCCGTAGGGGACTATTTCGTTCTTGACCGACGGAATCGCTTTGGTTTCAAGGTCGGTGCTGTCCGCCAGACGGTAATCGGAAATCAGATAGACGTACCCGTCAACCAGGCGGCTGTTGTTGTAGTTTCCGTCCTGCGTGAACGATGTAACAAGGGAAATGTGGTTCTTGTCGGAGATATCGAATAGGGAAATGACGGTTTCGGTGGTTTCATACGGAAAGCGGAAAGACCGGCTGCCGGAAACATAGTCCACCGCATCGTCATCCGTCCCTGTGCCTTGTTTGTATTGAGAGCCGAGCACAACCAGGCGGTTATCGGTCAGGTACATTTCAATCGCGGTGTAATCCTCGCCGCCGTTTACAGCATCAAGCTCCTTGACAAACACGGTTTTCATGCTTTCGGTATCGACAACGGAAAGCTGTTTTTCTTCCGAAATCACATAAAGATACCGTCCGTCGTTCTTGATGATGTCCGCCTCGTCCACGCCGTCAACCTGCGTGTTCGTTTCGGAGTAGGAAGCACCGCTTTCCTTGTCGGCAGTCGGAGCCGACGCAAAATTTTCTTGTGCCGAACCGCTTGCCACGGCGCCGTCTGCGGCGTTACCGTACGCCTTCGGGACGTCGTTCGTGCCGATATCAGAGGCAGGACGGCTGTATTGGATGTTGCCCCCGGGGCTTGCGGCGTTGTCGTAGTTCGCAACCGTCGTCCGGCCGTAAAGCGCAAGCTTGCGGTTTAAAAAGCGGATGAATTCGTCCTCGCTCTGAAAGGACAACAGACCGTTTTCGTCCGTGACCGGTTCGGATTCGGCTTCGGTCGGTTCCGGCTCGGTTTCCGGCTCGGTTCCGGGTTCAGCCGCCGCAAAGGTGTCGGGAACGGTGGAACCGGCAACGGTAGTTCCGGCAACGGTGGGCTTGCCTGTCTTCGAAGAGACAGCGACCGCCGTGATAATCAGGGCAAGAACCGCCGCCGCAGAGAGAATCGCGGCAAGTTTTCTTTTCGGTCGGATCGGCCGCACCGAAGAAGCCGGATCGCCCGCTTTTTCCTTGAGTTTCCCAACCATGTTTTCCTTGAACAGCGCTTCGGGGAGGGTGACGCCGTCCGAGTCAAACATGGCTTGTATATCGTCGTAATTTTCCTTTTTCATAAATTACAGCTCCTTTCGGAAGGATATCGGTGTAAGATGGGTGCTTGGCAATCTCTAAAAACTCCAGGCGTTTGGCATAGTGCACAAATGATGTCGGATTTTAGGCAAAAAAACGCAGGAATACTCTGTGTATTTCAAGTTTTTTTAACGACAAAGACGGCATTAGTTGGGCATTATGACGAATGCCGGGACGTTTTTAGAGGTTGCCGCTTATGTAAGATGCTTGCGAAGCTTGGCCGCCGCCCGCGAAAGCCGTGAACGGATGGTCGTGTCTTTTTCGCCGGTCATGCGGCTGATCTCACGGCTCGTATAGCCCGAAACGAACGAGAGCAGAACGGTTTCCCTTTCTTCCTCGGAAAGCTCGAGCATAGCGTGCAGGATGCCGACTTTTACGTTCATGTCGTGTTCTTCTGCCGGCGTTTCGGTCAGGTCGTTGAGCGATACCAACCGGGCGGCAAATGCCTTTTCTTTTTGGGTCTTTTTACATTGGTTGAGAAGAATTTTGAACAGCCACGGCTTAAAGCGGTCATTTTGCCGGAGTGTCGGAAGATTTTCGAAAGCCGACAGCACCGCATCGCCGACTGCGTCCTGTGCAAGCGTCGGGGAGCCGGTGTAGTAAAGGGCAAAGCGGTACAGATCCCTTGCATAAAGAGCGTACAGCTCCCCGAAGGCATCCGCATCGCCGTTTTTGGCTGTCGTTACCAATTTTTCGACTGTTAATGAGCTCATTTTATCACATCCGTTCGTTATATAAGAGAGAGAAAAACAGCAAAGTGTTGCCTATAATTTACAATTTTTTTGTTTCGGCTTCAAAATATTTTCGGCTGTCTTTTGCGCAAACTACTTTTGCACGATAAAAACAAGAAAGGAAATCGCTATGAATCAACGCAAATTCAGCCGCAAAAAACCGAACCACCCGAAGGTTCTGCGAGCCGTCGCCGCTTACCGGAACGAAGCCAACGAAAGCTCGGACGTCTTAGGGTGGTACACAGGCAAGCCGTCAAAGGAAGGGGAAGTTGTACCC
This sequence comes from Oscillospiraceae bacterium, assembly GCA_022779945.1. Lineage (GTDB taxonomy): Bacteria > Bacillota > Clostridia > Oscillospirales > Acutalibacteraceae > UBA6857. Next base: position 8,382 of record JALEYA010000191.1, read on the forward strand.
GAACAAGATCAAGACGATATTTAGTTATCACTTATGATAGATGCCCAACACAAATTCGGTTGTCACAGCAAGCCTTTGAACCCCTGCAAGCTTCGCCTTATCGGCGGGGCTTGTTTTGTAATAATACGGCGTCATGCCGAAAAGGGCGGCAATATCGTCGTGGGACGTGAGCGTGATTTCGTTTTGAATTTTGATGGTTTCTTTAAGCGTCAGAAGCTCGGTCAAAGGCAGCTTTTCGTCGTTTTTGTACGGCGTTTCGTACACCGCTTCTTTCAGCTCGATAAGATGATTTTCGCCCGGGACGGCGGTGATGAGCGTACCGCCCTTTTTCAGCACCCGGGAAAACTCCTTTTCGTGAAACGGCGCAAACAGATGAAACGCAACGTCGACGCTTTCGTCTTTGACCGGAATATGCGACAGGTTGGCGACAAAGAACACGCCGCCTGTTTTCCGTTTTGCCGCAAGGCGCACCATGCTTTTGGAAAGGTCGAAGCCGAAAAGCACGCTGTCGGTGTTTTCGAGCACCTGACCGCTGTAATACCCTTCGCCGCAGCAGATGTCAAGGACGGTCGGCTTTTTTACGGCCGTTTTCCGGATTTGTCCGATGACACCGTCGGCAAGAGAGGAAAAGTACCCCTTATTCAGAAAGTCACGCCGTAGGGCGGCCATGCTTTTGTTGTCGCCGGTTTTGTCGCCGCTTTTGTGCGAGCCGACAAGCAGATTGACGTATCCCTCTTTCGCTTTATCGAAGCTGTGTCCGTCCGGGCAGACAAAGGATTTTTCTTTTTCATAAAGTTCGCCGCCGCACACCGGACAGCACAGTATGTTTCTGTTCAAAATTTTTCACCTTGCTGTTGAAATGTTATTGTTCTTATGGTATTATACTTAATAAGTCGATTTTAGTCAATTTCTGTCGGAAAGGAAGCGCAAAAAGCCTTGTCCAAGGAGAAAACACCCAAAACCAATGCCATGAGAATCCTCGATAAAATGAAAATTCCGTATCGGGCGAATTTTTACGACTGTGACGAGTTTATCGACGGCGTGCATATCGCCGACAAGCTTTCTCAGCCGTATGAGATCTCGTTCAAGACGCTGATGACCGTCGGACGCTCGGGCGGGCACTTCGTTTTTGTCATTCCCGTCGATCAGGAGCTGGACATGAAAAAGGCGGCTTCCTCGGTCGGCGAAAAGAGCATTGAAATGCTGCACGTCAAGGACATCAAGAACGTCACGGGCTATATCCGCGGCGGCTGTACGTCCATCGGCATGAAAAAGCCGTATAAAACCGTTGTTGACATAAGCGCAAAAAATCACGAGGAAATCATCATCAGCGGCGGTGCGCTCGGGGTGCAGATTTTTATTACACCCGAAAATCTTCAGAAAGCCAACGGGGCTGTTTTTTGTGATATCATCAAATAACATACGGTGAAACGTCACCGGAGAAAGAGGAGAAAATGAAAAAAGGAATTCTGCTTATTGTCGCTCTGGTTGCTGCGCTTGTGAGTCTTACGGCGTGCAATCAGTCCGTGCTCGACAGCGATATTTATATTTCCGAGGTCATGTCCGATAACGTCAGCACCCTTGCCGACGAAAACGGGGATATGTGCGACTGGATCGAGCTTCACAACCCGACGGAGAAGTCCATCAGCCTTGAGGGGTACATACTTTCCGACGGCTCGGAAAAATTCACCTTCCCCAAAATCTCCGTCAAGCCCGGGGAATACCTTGTCGTGTTCGCCGACGGCACCGAAAAGACCGACATCGGACGGAAAATTATCCATGTGCCGTTTGCATTAAGCTCCTCTTCGGGGGAAAACGTATTGCTGTACAACGCCAAAGGGCGGCTTGTCAACAGTATCAATCTTGTAAAGCTCAATGAAGATCAGAGCATGGGCATTGACGAAAACCAAAAGGTGGTCGTTCTGCCGACCCCGACTCCGGGCAAGGCAAATGTGATATCCGACAAGAAAGACGAAGCACCCGAGGAAACCGCAGAAAACAACGCTTCCGCCGGCAAAACCCTGCTTATCAACGAATATGCCACCTCCGCCAACTGCACCGTGATGGACGAGGACGGCGAGTTTGTCGGCTTTGTTGAGCTGTATAATGCCGGGGACAGCCATGTGTCGCTTTCGGGCTACTATCTTTCCGACGACGAAGCCGATAAGCAGAAATGGGCGTTCCCGGACGTGACGATTGAAAGCGGAAAGTACCTTGTCGTTTACCTTTCCGGAAAGACCAAAACATACAAAAAGGGCGCTTCGCTTCACTGCGACTTCAAGCTCAAGGGTGACGAGGATTCGCTGTGCCTGTTCGATCCGGTCGGAAACACCGTCGATTCGTGCACGGTGTATGACCTTCTTTCGAATCTCTCCTGCGGTCGTCCTGCCGGGGACAACGGTCATTTTGCCTTTTTTGCCAAGGCGACGCCCGGAAGAGCGAACACGCTCAAAGCGTTTGACAGTGTCGATTCGGCACGAAGAACGGGCAACAAGGCACTTGCGATTACCGAGATTGCGGCGGTCAACACCACCGCACCGCAGTCCTCTTTGGGCGAATATTTCGATTATGTGGAGCTTCGCAATAATACCAGCAAGACGATCAACCTGAAACACTTCAAGCTCTCCGATTCCAAAAAGTCAGAGAGCTTTCATTCTCTTCCGGACAAGGAGGTCGCTCCGGGCGCGTATGTCGCCATCTACTGCGGCGACAGCGACCGTGTCAGCACGACAACGGGCAATATTTATGTAAGCTACGGACTCAACCGCTACGGTGAGACGGTTTATCTGCTCGATAAGAACAATGTTGCCGTCGATACGCTGAAGTATTCCCGGCTTTCAAGCGGCTATTCCGCCGGCAGAGACCTAAACGGCACGGACGACGTGGTCTATTACAATAAGCTGACGCCGGCTGCGGCGAATCCGCAAAAAAAGCTCTCCTGCGCGCTTATGAACCCTGTCCTTTCGAAGGAAAGCACCTATCTGAAAAAGGGCAGCACCGTTTCGGTCAGCGCTTCGGCGGGTACGGTGCACTACACGCTTGACGGAAGTGTGCCGACCGAAAAATCCCCGGTTTATTCCGAACCGCTCACGATCAACAAAACGACCGTTTTGCGGGTCAAGGCGTTTTCGCCGTCCGCTATCCCCTCGGACACTGTGACGGCGACCTATCTTGTCGGAAGAAAGCACAGCCTGCCCGTCATTTTCCTGACCACCGACAGCAAAAATCTGTACGACTACAACACCGGTATCTGGGCGGACGGCCCGGGGAAAAGCAAGGACTTTCCGTATGTCGGCGCGAATTACTGGCAGGATTGGGAACGACCGGTCAACTTTGAATTTATGACGACGGACGGTGTGTCACAGGTGAATTTTGACGCCGGTATCAAGGTTTTCGGTCAGTTCAGCCGTGCTCTGCCGCAAAAGAGCGTTTCGATCAATCTCCGGGACAAATACGGTCCGACCGAGGTCTGCTATCCGTTTTTTGACGACAGCGACGTGAACGTCTTTTCCTCCTTCGTGCTGCGAAACAGCGGTCAGGACTTTACGAAAAGTCATATCCGGGATGCGTTCTGCGCCATGGTCATCAAGGACAGCGTGGACGTGGACTTCATGGATTATCAGCCGGTTGTCACCTACGTCAACGGCAGGTACCACGGCATCTATGACCTTCGGGAAAAGATTGACGAGGATTATTTTGCCAACCACAGGGGCGTTGATCCGGATAATATTGACTTTATCAAAGGCAACAACATTGTCCAGCGCGGAAGCATTGACAGCTATAACGCCCTTCTGGAATACATCAAAACGCACGACATGAAAGACGAAAAATGCTATCGGTACGTCTGCTCGCAGATCGACATTGACGAGCTGATCCGCTATTGGATGTGCGAATCGTTCTTTACGAACACGGACACGGGCAACATCCGCTTTTACCGCGAAAAAACCGACGGCGGAAAGTGGCGCTGGGTGTTCTTTGACGTGGACTGGGCGCTGTATCCGTCAACGTACACGCTCAACTATATCAACAACTACCTCGACCCGAAGGGGCACGGTGTCGGCGACTCGTTCCGCACGACGATCATGGTCGGACTGATTCAGAATCCGGATTTCAGGACGAGACTGCTTGAGATTCATTCCGAACACCTGAAAACGACGTTCGACACCGACCGTATGCTGAAAATTTATGACGAGCTGATAAAAGAGATCGAGCCGGAAATGCCCTATC
>JALEYA010000204.1 GCA_022779945.1 Oscillospiraceae bacterium
GATCGACCGCAAAGCCAGAATCAGCCTGAAGGTCATTGAAACCGACCAGCATCAGGTATTCGGCAGACTGACCGGAAAAGCTGTTCTTGACGACGGAACAGTCCTTGAGGTCAAAGACCTGATGTGCTTTGCGGAAAGAGTCAGAATGAAATACTGATTAACATTTAGGAGGTTCAATATGAAAGCTTTAGTCATCGGCGCGGGTGCCATCGGAACAACCGTTGCGGTTCTCACAAAAGAAGCCGGCTACGACGTCAGCATTCTTTGCCGCAGCGAAGAAACGCAAAAAATTATCAGCGGTAAGGGGCTCACTTTGAAAGGTGCAAAAGGCGAACACACCGTCCGCTTCACCTGCTACAAATCAATTGAGGAAATCGGCGAAACGAAGTTTGACATCTGCTTCATCGCCACCAAATATGCCGGCATGGCAAAGGCGGCAAAAGACATTCTCCCCTGTCTGAAGGAAAATTCGCTTGTTGTCGGTATGCAAAACGGCATCTGCACTTCTGAGCTTGCCGAAATCGTCGGTAAAGACAGAGCCGTCGGCTGTATGCTCGGCTACGGCGCAACAAGGCTGTCGGCTACAGAAGTTGATATGACAAGTCTCGGCGAAATGTATATCGGTATGCCGGACGGACTTCACCCGGGTACGCTCGACTATCTTAAGAGTATGCTTGACTGCATCGTTCCGACAAAAATTTCCGACGACATCACAAGACAGCAGTATTCGAAGCTGATTATCAATTCCTGCATCAACGCGACTTCCGCCATCACCGGTAAAACCCTCGGTGAGGTTATCGGCGATATCCGGGCAAGAAAGCTTTTCCTTGCGATTGCAAGAGAGGGTATGCACGTTGCCAAGGCGATGAAAATCGACGTTCCGAAGTACGGCAAAATGCTCGAATACAAGGCGTTGATGATTATGGATAACGCCGTTTATAACTCTTTGTGCCGCTACGTTGTATGGCTTGTTGCTAAACTCAAGTATGCAAGCGTCAAGCCCTCCACTTTACAGTCACTTGAAAGAGGAGAAAAAACGGAAATTGACATCTTTAACGGCTACTTTGCTGAAAAAGGTGACGAATACGGCGTTCCGACTCCGGTCAACCACAAGCTGACCGAAATGATTCACGAGATTGAAAACGGCGAAAGAAAAATTACCTCCGACAATCTTGAGGAGTTCAGAGGCGTGATATTTTAAGCTCAAAAAGAAGTGATATAGTAATGTACTTTGGCTTTTTTAAGGGAATGAAGTATGGCAAATGTTGTGATGATTTTAAATCATACAAAAGGATAATCAATGACCTTTCTAAAACTGAGATATTGCAGTATATCAAAGCGCTTCCGATTTCAGCGATAGTACCTATGTCCGTTGTAGATATTTTTGACGGGCAGATAATTGAGCAAGCCGGTATTATCGAAGACGGTGATTTTATATTTCCTCTTGATTTTATTCATTATTATGAAAAATATAATATCGGAATCCCAAAAGAATATGAGAATTATATTAAAGATAAGATTTAAGGCACTTGAGTTAAAAACATCTAAAAAATCTTCTACAATGTGTAGCATCATTGATTTTTACTAAGGATAAAGGAGTCGGGCTTCCGGCTTCTTTTTTATTGATTTTCCCGGCGGGTTTGTGTAAGATATAGAAGTAAAGCAAAGCGAAAAATCAGAATTCATGGAGGATCGATATGGCTATTACCGTAAATTTGTATTATACAGGAAAAAACGGTGCAGCGAGAGCGTTTGCCGAAGAGATGGAATCAAGCGGAACAGTGCAGCTGATAAAAAATGAACAAGGAAACCTTAAATATGATTACTTCATTAAAATGGACGAACCGGAAACGGTGTTGCTGATTGATAGCTGGGAATCACAAGCGGCAATCGACTTACATCACGCTTCTCCAATGATGAAAACGATAATGGAACTGCGGGAAAAATACGATTTGCATATGCGTGTTGAACGATATATTTCCGATGAAACCGGTATTCCGGATAGTGACACAAAATATATACGAGAGTAAAGTTGCGGCTATTGAACGGGCAAGCTGCAGGGTGTGCGTGAGGGAAGCGTTATCGCCGCCGTGCTTGTCGGAAGTCTGATTAAGTTATATAACAGATTGTTCGATTCTTTGACAAAAAAACGGCAGAACCATGATTTTCTTGCCGATAAAGCCTGAATGTTAATTTGCGTTGCTTGCCGCAACGGGCAGAAGCTCATACAATAGAGGTACCAACAAAAGAAAGAAGGGTATTCTCATGTTAAACGAAAACATCAAAGCAATCCGAAAATCAAAAGGTCTTTCGCAGGAAGAGCTTGCGGTCAAGCTGAATGTGGTGCGGCAAACCGTCTCAAAATGGGAGCAAGGCTTGTCCGTTCCCGATTCCGATATGTTGATCTCCTTATCTCAAGTGCTTGAAACACCGGTCAGCACCTTGCTCGGAGAAACCGTTACAGAGTCGAAAGCCGATGATCTGAAAGCGATCAGTGAAAAGCTGGAGGTTATCAACTTACAGCTTGCGCAAAGAAAAGACGCAAGACGAAAAACGCTCCACTGGCTGATGATCTCCTCATGTGCGGTCATCATTATTATATCGGCGGTCTTAATCGGTATCAACAGTCCTTACTTGGGTTGGGCTTACAGCGACCCGGAAACCGCAGTTTTTGGTGCGGCTTTTCATGTATTTGAATGGCTGTTTGTCAGATTGGCACCGTTCATCCTGATCGGAGCAATCGTAGGTGTTTTTCTGACACGGAAGAAAGTATAAAATCACTTTAGCTTTTAATAATATGATTATCGCTGTAAAGAAGTCGGGCTTCCGGCTTCTTTTTTTGTTGATTTTTTCGGCGGTTTTGTGTAAGATATGGATAGAAAACAAGCAGAAAATTCGGATTTATATAGGAAAGGATAAAGCACATGAATCATTGTGGAACACAAAGGTTAGAAACCGAAAGATTGATTTTAAGAAGATTTGTCATCGAAGATGCCGATGCCATGTACAAAAACTGGGCATCAGATGATGAGGTTACAAAATATTTAATGTGGCCTACCCATACAAGTATTGATGTCAGTAAATCCGTTACAGAAGATTGGGTAAATTCCTATACGGATGAAAAGTTTTATCAGTGGGGTATCATTTTAAAAGAACACGGTGATGAACCAATCGGCGGTATCTCCGCAGTTCATATGAATGAAGAGGTTTCTATGGTACATATCGGATATTGTATCGAAAGAAAATGGTGGCATAAAGGAATCACTTCTGAGGCACTAAAAGCGGTTATGGATTACTTCTTTGAAAAAGTTGATGTCAATCGTATTGAATCCAGACATGACCCAAGGAATCCCTATTCCGGCAAAGTGATGGAGAAATGTGGTATGAAGTATGAAGGGACTCTGAGAAGCTCCGATTGGAACAATCAGGGAATATGCGACGCTTGTTATTATGCATTGTTGAAGTCAGAGAGATAACTTCGCTATATCATATTGCAGTTTCAAAGAAGTTTTCTTGAAAAAAGGAGGAACAATACTATGAATCGAAATAAAGAAGCATGTCATTGTAAAAATGTCACTTACGGCATGATTGAGGATGCCGTTCAAAACGGCGCAGACACTTTGCAGCAGGTTATGGATGTGACCGGCGCAGGCAAAGGCTGCGGAAAATGCAAAGAATTTCTTGAGTATCTTATCCGAGACATTAAGGAAGAACAAGGAGACTGACCATGAGAATTTACGACATTATCGCCAAAAAACGTGACAGATTCGAACTGACGGACGAAGAAATCGCCTTTTTTGTCAAAGGTTGTACAGAAAAGACAATTGCAGATTATCAGACCACTGCCCTATTGATGGCGATCTATTTAAACGGCATGACCGACCGGGAAATGATTACGCTGACGAACGAGATGGCGCACTCGGGTGAACTGCTTGACCTTTCGGCGATTGACGGTATCACCGCCGACAAGCACAGCACGGGCGGCGTCGGCGACAAAACCACGCTGATTGTCGCTCCGATTGTGGCATCCTGCGGCGTCAGAATTGCAAAGCTCAGCGGCAGAGGTTTAGGACACACCGGCGGAACGGTTGACAAACTGGAATCCATTGACGGCTTTCGGGTTTCGCTTACACCTGAGGAGTTTATCCAGCAGGTCAACGACATCGGCATCTGCGTCACCGGTCAGACGGGAAATCTTGCTCCGGCGGACAAAATTATATACGGCCTTCGGGACGCAACCGCAACGGTCGGCAGCATTCCGCTGATTGCGTCAAGTATTATGAGCAAGAAACTCGCCGCCGGAGCCGAGTGTATCGTCCTCGACGTCAAAGTCGGCTCGGGTGCCTTCATGAAAACGCTTGACGAGACAAAAGAGCTTTCGCAGAAGATGATTGACATCGGCAAAGCCAACGGCAGAAAGATGGCGGCGGTGCTCTCAGACATGGATACACCGCTTGGAAAGAACATCGGAAACACGCTTGAAGTCATGGAAGCGGTTGACGTTCTCAAAAACGGTTTGCAGTCGGATCTGACCGAGGTGTGCGTAGTTCTTGCCTCGAATATACTTGCACTTGCCAAAGCCGTTTCGCTTGAAGAAGCCGAAAAACAGGTCAGGCGGTCGCTTTCCGACGGTTCGGCATACGAAACGTTCAAAAAGCTCGTCCGTACACAGGGCGGCGATACTTTGCTGATTGAAAACACAGATAAATTCAAAAAGGCAGCGTTTTGCCGTGAGGTACCCTCCCCTGCTGACGGCTATATTTCGTCGATGAATGCGGAGACAATCGGACTTGCAAGCGTTGCGCTCGGCGCCGGACGGAAAACCAAGGAAGATACGATTGACTATACAGCAGGCATTGTATTAGAGAAAAAGACCGGCGAAGCGGTCAAAAAAGGGGACGTTCTTGCCCGGCTTTATACGAACAAAGACAACTGCCTTGACGAAAGCGAAAGAATGTTTTTGTCTGCTCTGGACTTTTCCGAGGAAAAGCCGACCGAAAAACCGCTGATTTACGATGTGATGAGATGAAAGGGCAGAAAATGAAAATTCATTATAAAGGAAAATTCAACGGTGACACCGATACACTGATTTTCAGAGAGCACAAGAAAAATGCAGTCAAATTCAAGGAGTTTGACAATCCGAAAAAGCTCGGGATTGTGATGAACATCGTCGGATTGATTATGGCAGTACCGCTTTTTATCATTCTGTTTTTAAGAGGCGGTAAAATCAGCCTGATCGGTCTGTTGCTGTCACTTATCTCATTGATTCCGCATGAGTTTTTGCACGCAATCTGTTTTAAAGAGGACGCGTATATTTATACGAACCTGAAAGACGGAATGCTGTTTGTCGTGGGACCGGAAACGATGACAAAAGGCCGGTTTATCTTCATGAGCCTTTTGCCGAATATCGTTTTTGCGTTTATTCCGTTTACCGTCTTTCTGATTTTTCCGAAGCTTACCGTTTTAGGCACCTTCGGAGCGATTTCATTGATATCGGGTGTCGGCGATTATTACAATGTAGTCAACGCTTTACGGCAGATGCCGAGAGGAGCCAGAACGTATTTATACGGCTTCAACTCGTATTGGTATAAGCCCGAAAATGAGAGCGATATATAAAAAGTAACAGGGGTTTTCATGCGTGCTCCTGTTACTTTTTATATTCAGTTACCTTGCGAAAGGTCGTCGTTCTTGCAAGGTTTTGTTTTGCTTCTAAGGCTCTTTCGGATAAGAAGCCCCGAAAGCGCATCCCTGTTGAACGGAAGAAGCGGATAAAGATAGGTGTAACCGGTCACGGTTTTTGTCGTGACAATCACCAGAAGAACAATGACAAGACCTGCAATCAGACCCCACAGCCGGAACAAGGCGATCAGAATCAGCAAAAGCACCCGGAAAATCTTGATGGCGTAGCCTAATTCATAGCTTGGCTGAGTGAAATTCGAGATTGCCGAAAAGGCCATGAACAGCACAACCTCTGACACAAACCAGCCCGAAGACACAGCAAACTCCCCGAGAACGAGCGCACCTACAACAGAAAACGAGTTACTGAGAGCGCTCGGCGTGTTCAGTGACGCAAGCCGGAGCGTGTCAATCACAAATTCAATGACAAGAAGCTGAATAATCAGCGGAATATCCGCCGGCTCATTGACAAGCACAAATCTTAACCATTCGGGTAAAGCCTCTCCGTATAGGGTAAGAAGATACCACACGGGAACCAGCAAAAGCGAAAGACCGAACACGACCGCCCTGATCCAGCGTAGAAAAGTTCCGATCATAGGAGGAAAATAATAATCGTTGATGTCCTGTACAAAATCAAATATGCCTGTCGGGATAATCATAGCGGACGGTGAACCGTCGGCAAGAACAATGATATTTCCGTCATAAAGACAGGCAGCGGCCGTGTCCGGTCTTTCGGTGTATCGCACCTTCGGAAACGGGTTCCAAGGCTGATACGGCAACATACATTCACGAAGGCTCTCCTGCCCCATGGCAAGACTCGTCACATCAATCGCTTCGATCTTTTTCAAAACCGCAGCGAGCATCTTTTTGTCAACAGTCTTTTCCAGATAGCAGACCACCACGTCGGTTTTCGATTCTCTTCCGACCTGAAAAGCCTTCATCGTGAGAAGCGGATTTCGGATTTTTCGTCTGATGAGAGCCGTGTTGAATATCACGGTTTCCACAAAGCCCTCATGTGAGCCGCGAAGCACCTTGTCGGATTCCGGTTCCTGAACGTCACGGGCAGGATACGTTCTTGAATCAATGATGATCGCCTTATCAAGCCCCTGCATCACCATGCCGATTGCACCCGACAAAACAAGGGTCGCAAAATTCTCAAGTGAAGTTTCCACTGCCGATTCAATATAGGTAATATGACTGTTCAAAAAATCTTCGGCGGTGTTGATATCTTTCATCTCATCAGCGGTAACTTTGCTCAGGTATTCGAGCATTTTTTCGAACATCGTGTCCTTGACAAAGCCGTCAATACAATAAAAGGTCGCTTTTTTTCCACCGATTGCCATTCTTTTTATCAGCATATCGAAGCTTTTATCTATACGAAGCTTTTGATTGACTGCTGTCAGGCAGTCCTCATATTTCCGGTCAAAATCGTTCATATCGTCAAACCCATGTGTCCTTTCCAAAATGTATCACACGGATATTTTTGACCAAAATATAAATTTTATACCGAATAAAGCCCGGGAACGTTCCGGTTTATACCGACTAAATCAGTATAAAGCTCAACGATAGCATTCCACGTCTGATCGCCGACGTTTCCGCTGACGGGGAGTCCGTAAAGTGTCTGCACCGCCCCCACGGCACGTCTTGTCTGCGGACCGAATTTCCCGTCCACCGTAACGGACGGCACAGACGGAAAGGACTGCGAAATTCTTCGAAGGAAGGTCTGAAGCCTTGTCACATCGGAACCGCTTGCGCCCTCGATCAGGATATAGCCGGGATAAATATACTGTATTACCTCATCGAAGCCGGACGGAAATGCGCGAAGAAGGTCGGTATACTGGTCGATGATCTCGTACCACGTCCGACTGTCAACAATACCTGTCACAGGCAGTCCGAAATAGCGCTGAAACGCACGGACGGCGTCGGCGGTTTCCTCTCCGTATACGCCGTCGATTTTCACCCTCGGAAGTGCGTCAATAAAAAAGCCGATAAAATCGAGAAAATACTGAATTGTCCGGACATAGACACCTCTTGCCCCGACACCGAACGACTGCGGAAAAAGCCGTTGGGCTTCGGTGATCGAAATCCCCTCGGAGTAAAGCTCGGAAAGCCGTTTGACGGCATTATAGATACGCTTGATCGAATACCAGGTCGCTTCGCCGACAATCCCGTCGGGCGTCAGGTTGAAAATTTGTTGAAACGCTTTGACGACATTTTCCGTTGTACGATCAAAAACGCCGTTTTCGTCGGGAATTCTCGGTATCAGAGGGTAATTGCGGGAAATCCGATTCAGCTGCTGCTGTAAGGTGCGGACTTCTTCTCCGACATAGCCGAGGCGAATGGGCGTTCCGGGATAGGACGGAATATTCGGTCCGGTGTCAGCCCGCCTGAGATCAAGATTATCGCCGTAATAATACTGCAAAATCTCATACGGCGTATAGCCTTGATTAGCAAGTTCAACCGTTCCCCATTGGGACAGTCCGGGGCACTGCACATTGATGCCGTCGCAGTATTCGGTATAATACGGCTGAACGGTGCCCTGCACGACAACATAAGTATTGAAAATTTCGTCCACAATTTCGGATATGTTGGAAAAATAGTCACGGTCGGGCTGAAAAGCCTGATCAAATTGTGTGGAATTCGTGATGTCAAAATCGTAACCCTGACTGCGGTAGTATTCGTTATACACGCGGTTTAACGCAATTGATATCTGCGAAAGAATATTTGCTCTTATGGCACTTTCCGGCCAGGTCGGATAGATTTCGCTTGATGCCACGTTTTTGATATAGTCCGTAAACGAAACGGTCACATTCTGCGCCGGCTCGTCGGGGCGTCCTAAGTGAACGGTAATATACTCGGGTACAACAACGGGATCCGCCATATCAGCCCTCACCTTTTTCCTGCATCAGAAGCGCATTCGGCTCGCTTTCGGTCGTTACAGTCGTTGTATCTGTCCCGATCTGTTTCGGTACAAGGCGGACGGTTTGAATGGATTCAACGCCCGAAAAAACCGGTACACCCAAGTAGTTACGACTGACAAAATTCGGCTGCGTGACAAAAACATCATACTGTGAATACGGCTTTATTCTGCCCGGCGAGCCCGAAAGCGCCTTACCGGGGGTCGGAAGTCTGATATTATCGACAATTCCGCTTGAATCCGTGTAGCCTTCAAAAATAATTTTGTCCTCTCCTCCCGGTCGCACAATCACCCTTGCCGAACGGATCGGATACACCTGCTGTGCGGCAAACACCTGCACCTTGAGCGTCCCGAACGAATCGTCTTCCGGGTCTTTCGTTACCGTTATCGGCTCAGCCGCCATCGGTCTTTCTTCAACCGACATTTCCGACTCTGTTTCTTCCGACATTTCCGTCTGCGGTTCGGCATTTACCGAAACGACAGGCTCTGTCTCCTCTTGTTGTAAAACGTCTGCGGTCATAGACTCGCCTTCTTGCGACTGACTCAACAGCTCCTGCTCAATTGAACGGCGGTTGGCGTCAACCAGCTCTTTTTTGTATCGTTCCATCATCAGATCAAAACTGTTCAAAAAAATCACCCTTTCATAATGTTTCTGAGACATTATATGAAAAAGGGTGATTTTGTGATACATATTAAATTTTGAGGTTGCCTTTACTTTCTGAACCGGATGACGTTGAACGAAAGCGGCTTGAGATCGGCGGTTGTTACGTCACCGTCGGTTTGGGGTACGGGGTTACTGTGCATCGTTACCTTTTCGCAGTCAAAACCGTTTTCTTCCAGAACACCGTGGCCGTCCATGGATTCGAACGAAACCGCCTTGTAACCCTCAAAGCCTAAAAGCTTCACATCAAGAAGGATATTTTCGTCCATCGAGCGGTTGACGCCGAAGAATACAACCTCGTCATTTTCCTTGTCATATGTGAGAATCGTCTCAAGATACGGTACGTCGGTAAATTCCTTGCAGTCGTATTTCGGGCTGTCAACAATCGGCTTTAACGCAGCACCTCTTGCATACTTCGACATCAGCTTGAACGGATAGAAAATCGTCTGACGGAAGGCTCTTCCGCCGTTTTCGGTCATAATCGGCGCGATGACGTTGACAAGCTGAGCCAGGCAGGCAATTTTCACCCGGTCGGCGTGACGCAAAAGTGTTATGAGCATACACGCCACAACAAGCGCGTCCTCAAAATTATAGATGTCCTCAAGCTGATGCGGAGCGGTTGACCACTTTTCCACATAATCGTCGTTGGAATGATACCAGACGTTCCATTCGTCAAAGGATAGGTTGATCTGCTTCTTCGTACGCTTTTTCGCTTTAACAAAGTCACAGGTACAGATGATGCTGTAAATAAAATCGTCAAGCTCCATGGACTTGGCAAGGAACGAGGCGGTGTCACCTGTTTTATTGTCGTAATACTGATGAAGCGAAACGTAATCGACATTGTCGTACGCTAAATCGAGGGCGGTTGCCTCCCAGTCGCCGAACGATTTCATGTGACGGTTTGAAGAGCCGGAAAGCACGGTTTCGATTGACGGATCCACCCATTTCATCAGCTTCGCCGCTTCATTGGCAATTCTGCCGTATTCGTAGGCGGTTTTAGCGCCCATCTGCCAATGTCCGTCCATTTCGTTGCCGAGACACCAGAGCTTGACGCCCCACGGGTCGTTATAGCCGTGTGCACGGCGCAGATCGGCATACTTTGTTCCCGACGGGTGATTACAGTACTCAACAAGCTGTCTCGCTTCTTCGGGTCCTCTCGTACCGAGATTAACCGCCATCATCGGGCTTGTTTTCGCCTTTTTGCACCAGCGCATAAATTCGTTGGTACCAAATTTATTCGGCTCCGTCACGCCCCATGCAAGCTCAAGTCTCGCCGGTCTGTTTTCTACGGGACCGACGCCGTCCTCCCAGTTATAGCCGGAGACAAAATTGCCACCGGGATAACGCACAACAGGCACACCAAGCTCATTGATAAGCTTGATTACGTCGGTTCTGAAGCCCTCTTCGTCGGCAAGCGGGTGTCCGGGTTCATAAATTCCGCCGTAGACCGCACGTCCGAGATGTTCAATAAAGGAGCCGAACACACGGCGGTCAATTTCGCCTATTTTCATTTCCGCCGCAGCGGTGACCTTTGCTTTCATACCAGATTCCTCACTTTTCCTATAAAGTTTAAAACAGTCTATCATAAATAAAGAAACGTGTAAAGATGATTTCTTAAAATTTATAAAAAAGAGGTTCTTCACGGATTTGTGCATAAATCACATTCGTCCTCTGTTTCTAATTTCATAGGATCAATCCTTCCATGGTTTTTTCCCGTCAAGCCAGCCTTGCTGTTTCCAATGCTCCGATTCGGGATCATCGGGATTTTTCTTTGACATAGCCATCATGCTGAACATAAAGCGGATATACGGCGACGGCTTGCCGATTCTTGCCCTTTTGATGCTTTCGGCAAGTTTTGCCATATCCTTTTCGATTCTTTCTTTTTTCTTCGGGTTGACGTCTTTCCAATTCATTGCCTGAACGGCGACGGCATATTTCCGGATATACGGAACGCCCCAATAAGCAAGCGTTCTTTTCAGCTGTGTGCAAACCTTACCGGCGCCCATGCCCGCTGTTGTGGAAATAACAACGGCTTTCTTGCGGAACATCGCTGCCTGCGGTCTGTGGGGAAGCCAATACTGATAGAACAAATCAATAAAGGCTTTCATCGGCGCAGACGGCAGCATACAGTAATTCGGCGACGTGAAAATCAACAGATCGGACTGTTCCATCGCGTCGGCAATCACTTTCTTTTCGTCACAGAACGGACAGTTTTCGATATTCTTCATGCAAGCGTAGCAGCCAAGACAAAAATGATTGAGTTCTTTCGGCAAAAAGAATTCCGTAATCTCCTTTTCACCGCTTATTTTATCTGCCAGCATTCTTCCGATGTGGCAGGTACTGCCTTTGTGGTTCTGTCCGTGTATCAATACGATTTTCATACTATTCACCCATTCAGAATTTCCTGTTGCTTCTTTTTACTGAACCCGGCAAGCACAAGCTCATAGGATTTATCCAGCAGCGTCTTCAGCAGCTCGTCCGGTACATTTCCGTCAGCCTTGACGGAATTCCAATGCACCTTGTTCATGTAATATCCGGGAATGATATCCTCATACTGCGAACGTAAAAAATCGCCCTCTGTCGGATCAAGCTTCAGCGTGATATAGACCGCTTTCTTATCGTCCGAGTAACACACCGCAACAAACATTTTATCTTCTATCAGGTAACGGTCCCAGTTCCATTCTTCTTTAAAATCCTTATGAGCG
>JALEYA010000223.1 GCA_022779945.1 Oscillospiraceae bacterium
TGTTTACTTTCTTTTTCGTCTGAAAGAAAGTAAATGCCCGCGCGGCATTAGCGCAAAGGTAGAAGAATAGAACAAGTGAAGGCAGAAGAGAACCGACTGACCGACAGATAAGATAAACGGAGCGGTGGAGGTCAGAACCCCTTCCGACGGCTTTTATCCCGACAAACTCAAATTTGTCGCTCAGTTTACGGCTCGGGCACTCAGCTTTCAATCAGGTACCAAGCACCCCGGCATTGATGTCGTCACACGACCGACCAACACAAAAGACCGCCTTCTGTCGGCGGTCTTTTGTGTTGGGGTGTGAGAGAAAGATATATGAACACACGCCTTGCGGCATGATGTCAGCTTTGCTTTATTGCCTGCTGTTTGTATGCTTCCGATTTTGGTATCACGATCTCATATACAAAGCTCTCCTCTGTTTCATTTTTTTTGAGGTTGGCGTTAATTCCGGCACTCTGCATGGTCTCCACGGCATTGTTGATCGTTTTCAGGAAGATCTTGACATCACTGAAAAGCCGCTTGGTCGTGCGCTTCGGACTGTTTTTTTGCGTAAGCAGATCCTCTATGTACTTTTCGGCCTGTGTAACGTTCATCTTTTTTTCGATGATTCTTTCTAAAACCGGTATCACGTCCTCCTCTTCGAGCTTTAGAAGTGCTCTTGCGTGCCGTTCGGAAAGTCCGTTTTCTAAAAGAAGCTTCTGCGCTTTTTTCGGTAAATTCAGCAGCCTCAGCTTGTTTGAAACCGTTGAAGGCGCTTTGCCGAGCCTTCGTGCCACCTCATCTTGTGATAAGCCGAACTCATTCATCAGTTTTTCAATTGCCAACCCTTCTTCAAAATATCCTAAGTTTTGCCGTTGGAGGTTTTCGATAAGCGAAAACACTGCCGATTTCAGTGCCGTAACATCAACGACAATGCAGGGAACGACAACCATTCCGGCAAGTCTTGACGCACGAAGCCGTCTTTCGCCCGAAACCAATTCATATCCCTTGTCTGTTTCTCTTACCGTAATCGGCTGTAAAATGCCGTTCATTCGGATACTGATTGCAAGATTAACAAGTTCCTGCTGGTCGAAAACACGGCGCGGCTGGTTTGGATTCGGATATATTTTTTCGTTAGGTATCAGCAATACCTGTCCTGCTGAGCGAGGCATATCTCCCGACATAATTTTTCTTTACAGCCATATCTTTCGGGTGCGGCTGCTCCTTTCTTAAAGATAAGCACAAAACTCTTTCCTTGTGCAATCCGATAGTAACACACGGGAAAGAGTTTGTCCAATAAAACCGTATTCACTTTTTTGATCATTTTTTTGCTTTTTCGCTTTTATGCGAGTGGGTATTTTGCGATTTTTGCCGAAGGCCGCGGATATTTTGGCGAAGTTTGCGAAATCTTTTTCATCATAATAACCGTTCTTTCTCCGGCATCGGCAAGGCTAAAAGCATTTACCGCTTCAATCTTGCCGCCGAGAACAGCAATTGCCTTTTTTGCACCGTCAATTTCTTCATCCGTTTTTGCGCTTTTCATGGAAATGAACCGGCCGCCTTTTCTGACGAACGGTAAGCAGTATTCGGAAAGCTCCCGCAGATTCGCAACCGCTCTTGCTGTCGCAAAATCAAACTGTTCCCGGTATTCTGCTCTTTTAGCCGCTTCTTCGGCTCTCGCGTGAAGCGTTTCCGCCTGCAAGCCGAGAGCGGACAGGATATCTTCAATAACGGTCAGCTTCTTTTTTGTGCTGTCGAGAAGCGTCAGCTTCAAGTCCGGTCGGGCAATCAGCAGGGCAACTCCGGGGAATCCTGCACCTGTTCCGACGTCGATTACCTTTGCGTTTTGCGGAATATCGGCATATTGAAACACGGCCAGACTGTCTGCAAAGTGCTTGACGGTGATCCCCTCGGGATCGGTTATCGCCGTCAGATTGATTTTCTCGTTCCAGTCGACAAGCTTTTGGGCATATACGGCAAATCGGTCAAGTGCCGTTTCGTCAAGCATAACACCAAATCCGGCGGCAAGAACCTTCAATTGATCCCTGCAAAAATAACTGTTATCCATGGTTTCCTCCGTTTTTCTTCAGATAGATCATCAGCACGGAAATGTCTGCCGGACTGACGCCTGAAATTCTTGAAGCCTGACCGATACTTTTCGGCTTCACCTTGTTCAGCTTTTCCTGCGCCTCCATACGAAGCCCCGTGATGGTCGTGTAATCCGTGTTCTCGTCAAGCTTCTTCGCTTCCAGACGACGCATTTCCTGCGCCTGTGCCAACTGACGGCGGATATATCCCTCGTATTTGATCTCGATTTCGACCTGTTCGAATACATCTTTCGGCAAATCGGGTCTGTCTTTGTCAAAATCGGCAAGCGATTCATAATCAAGCTGCGGACGTTTGATCAGATCAATCAACCTGCAACCCGTTTCAAGCGGCGATGTTTCACGTGAAACAAGTATGCGGTTGAGTGCCTCACCCGGAGCAACAGAAACTTTTTCAATACGCTTTTTCTCTTTTTCAATCATATCAAGCTTGCGGTGAAGCCGCTGAAGCTTCTCTTCGCTGACAAGTCCGACCTTGTAACCAATTTCTGTAAGGCGGATATCCGCGTTGTCCTGACGGAGAATCAGACGATATTCTGACCGTGAGGTCATCATACGGTAGGGGTCACTGCACCCTTTGGTAACAAGATCATCAATCAGCGTACCGATATAAGAGCTTGCCCGATCAAGAATCATCGGCTGTTCGCCCTTGATTTTTAGGGCGGCATTCACACCGGCAACAAGACCCTGTGCCGCCGCTTCTTCATAACCACTTGATCCGTTGAACTGACCGGCACCGAACAATCCGGGAAAAGCCTTAAATTCAAGGGTTGCATAAAGCGAAATCGGATCCACACAGTCATATTCGATCGCATATGCCGTTCTCATCACCTGAACGTGCTCAAGTCCGGGAATCGTTCGCAGAAAAGCAAGCTGAACATCCTCCGGTAACGAGGAGGACATACCCTGTAGGTACATTTCCTCTGTATTCAGTCCACATGGTTCAATAAAAAGCTGGTGGCGCTTCTTTTCGCTGAATCGGACAATCTTATCTTCAATACTCGGACAGTACCGGGGTCCGACACCGTCAATTTTTCCGCCGTAAAGAGGGGAGCGGTGCAGATTTTCAAGAATGATCTCTTTCGTTTTC
>JALEYA010000002.1 GCA_022779945.1 Oscillospiraceae bacterium
CGAAGTTTGGTATCGCGCTTGGTTCGGGACCAAGAGGCCATGGGTTCAAGTCCCGTCACTCCGACCATCTATCGAGTATTCATAAGGGATTCGCCTTGTGGATACTCGATTTTTTTATATGTTTCCATCTGCATCCGGAAATGTAATCAAAACCGTTGTTCCGACCCCAACTGTACTTTCTAACCGAACGGTGCCTCCGAGATAAGAAACGGCATGCTTTACGATGGAAAGACCCAAACCGGTGCCGCCGGTTTCTATTGAGTGACTTTTATCGACACGATAAAACCGTTCAAATACACGGGGCTGATGCTCGGGAGGGATTCCGATACCGGTGTCGCTGACCTGAATGCTCACGCTTTCGTCGCTTTTTTTCAGCGTAACCGTCACCTTTCCGCCGGGCTTGTTATAGCGTATAGCATTGTCACAAAGATTATAAATAATCTCATAAATATACCGTCCGATACTCTTTATCTCACAATGTGCACCGTCAAGCTCAAGCTGAATATTTTGCTTGTCTGCCGATGGAGTGAGGGTGTCAAGGACTTCGACGGCAGCTTCGTAAATATCAACCGGTTCTGTGGCGGGTTTTCCACCTTCGTCAAGCTGAGAAAGCCGGATAATATCGTCTATCAGCAAGACAAGGCGCAATGCCTCTTTTCTGATGTTACCGATAAATTTTTTTGTATCTTCCGGCTTAACTATGCCGTTTTCCAAAAGCTCTGCGCTTCCGATGATGGACTGAAGCGGTGTCTTTAATTCGTGCGATACGTTTGCCGTAAATTCCTTTCGGTTCCGTTCCGCAAAAGCCGATTCTGTTATATCAATACAAAGAATGACAACACCGAGTATTTTTCCTCCCGACTCAGTACCGTTGACGATAAACCGATATTCACTTGCGTTCTGCTCCCGGCAAAAACTGCTTTGCTTTCCGTTCAGCGCCTCGGTTACCGCTTCGGTCATCGTTTCATCACGGTCAACCGTCATAAAATCTTGTCCGACCGGCGGTTCCTGAACGTTAAAAAGCTTTTTCGCCGCCCCGTTCATGCTCAGAATCATCCCGTTTTTGTCAAGAATAACAAGTCCTTCGTTCATACAGGAGGTGATCTGTTCAAACTCGTCGGATCGTTGCCTGAGTTCCAGCATCTGCTTTTTAATCTGTTTGTGCTGTTTGTTGATTTTTTTCAAAAAGGGCGTCAGTTCTTCGTAGCCATCACATTCCGACGGACTGTCAAGATCGGTTTCGTAAAGAGGCCTTACAATGCTTTTTGCCATTTTTTTTGACAGCAAAAATGCAAGGATGACGGCTGTCAGGATAATCGCCATGATTGACGGAAACATTTCGGCTGCCAATGTGCCGATTGATACTTGTGAAACACCGATATGCAAAATGTTTCCGTTTCTGAGTCTGACCGCTTCGTAAAAGTTTTTTTCGGCAAGCGTCGGTGAGTATCGTGCGCTGCTGCCCTGACCGTTCACAAGAGCTTCTTTGACTTCCTCCCGGTCAAGATGATTGTCCATCTTATTCGGTTCGGCTTTTGTATCGAAAATGACTGTTCCGTCCGGTTGAATCAGGGTGAAGCGGAAAACATCGGAATCAGGCTTTTTTAAATAATCTTCGCCGTATTCGTCAACGATTCCGGAAACAAGATTCAATTCTTCTTTCAGCTGAACGGATTGTGTTTTGTTGAAATAGCCGTACAAAAAACTGCCTGCAACCAAAAGGCTGACAAGAAGTACCGCCATGGCAACGGCAATTTCGGAGCGAAAAATCTTTTTTCTCATTCCTTGGCCTCCATGCGGTATCCTACGCCGACAACGGTCTGAATACAGGCTCCGGCCGAGCCTGATTTTTGACGTAATGTTTTAATATGCATATCAACCGTTCTGGATTCCCCGAGATAATCAATTCCCCGATTTCGGATAACAGCTTATCCCGTGAAAAGACGATTCCCGGATTTTTTATAAACAGCTTCAGGATTTCAAACTCTTTAAAGGTCAGAGAAATCTTTTCTCCGTTTACGGTTACAAGATGTGCCTTTTCGCTGAATGTTATATCACCGTAGGAAAGCGTATCGTCCTGCGAAGCGCTTTCGCATCTTCTTAAAACAGCTTTGATTCTTGACACCATTTCCATTACGCCGAACGGTTTGACAAGATAGTCGTCTGCTCCGGCGTCAAGCCCTTGAATTTTGTCTATTTCGGTTCCTTTGGCGGTTGCCATAATGACCGGGATTTTTCGTGTGTTCGGTCGGGAACGGATCACCTTTAAGACTTAAACGCCGTCTTTTCCCGGAAGCATAATATCCAGTACGATAAGCTCCGGCTTCTCCGAGCGCAAAGCTTCCAAAACGGAAAGACCGTCGGAAAACCCTTTTGCCTGAAAGCCGGTTTGCGTCAGCGTATATACTTCGATATCACGAATCGTTTTGTCGTCGTCAACACACCAAATCATTTGAAAA
>JALEYA010000189.1 GCA_022779945.1 Oscillospiraceae bacterium
CGCCTAAGTGGTTGTTACCTGCGGTGGCAAGAACTTCCTGAACGCCGTCGCCCATTTCGATGATGGATACATCGAAGGTGCCGCCGCCGAGGTCGTAAACCATAACCTTCTGGTCGGATTCCTTGTCGATACCGTAAGCAAGCGCTGCGGCTGTCGGCTCGTTGATAATTCTCTTGACATCAAGACCGGCAATCTTGCCTGCGTCCTTGGTTGCCTGACGCTGAGAGTCGGTGAAGTAAGCGGGAACGGTGATAACCGCTTCGGTTACCTGTGTGCCGAGATATGCTTCTGCGTCCGACTTGAGCTTCTGAAGAATCATAGCGGAAATTTCCTGCGGCGTGAAAGCCTTGCCGTCGATGTTGACTTTATAAGCGGAGCCCATCTGACGTTTAATGGATGAAATCGTTCTGTCGGGGTTGGTGATTGCCTGACGCTTTGCAACCTGACCGACCATTCTTTCGCCGTCCTTTGAGAAAGCGACAACGGACGGGGTGGTTCTTGCGCCTTCCGCATTCGCGATAACAACGGGCTCGCCGCCCTCGATTACTGCTACACATGAGTTGGTTGTACCTAAGTCGATACCGATTGTCTTTGACATAATAATATACCTCCAATTAACTTTAGTTTGCTACTTTGACCATTGCGGGTCGTAAGATTCTGTCGCCGAGCTTATATCCCTTGCTGAAAACTTCCGCGACCGAGTTTTCGGGGAGTTCTTCGTCCTCTACGTGCATAACGCCGTTATGAATGTTGGGGTCGAATTTTTCGCCTTTTTCGCCGAACGCTTCCACACCGAGCTTTGAAAGAACGTCAGTAAAATTTTTGAAAATCATTTCAACGCCCTTCTTGAAGCCTTCGACGTCTGTCGCCTCTGTCGCGATGGCTCTTTCAAAGTTATCCATCATCGGCAAAAGCTCTTTTATGCAATCGGCCTTTGCGTCACCGTAAGCCGCCTGTTTTTCTTTTGTGGAACGCTTTCTGTAATTATCATATTCCGCAAGCGTCCGGATATGTGCTTCTTTTGCGGCGGCAAGCTCTTTTGTAAGCTTCTCGGATTCGCTTTCAGCCGTATTTTTTTCGGTCTTTTGGCTGTCTTTTTGTTCTTCCTTTCCGGCTTCCTTGTTTTCGGCTGTGCTTTCCTCGGTCTGCTCTTCGGAAAGCTTCTGCTCCTCTTTTTCGGAAGCGGAGTCTTTCTTTTGCTTCGCCATGGGTTCCTCCTTATTCTTCGAATGTATCGGTTAAATATTTGCTGACTAAATCCGTCAGGTACTGTACGCTCGGAATCAGTCTTGCATAATCGAGTCTTGTCGGGCCGATGATACCGATTGCGCCGCCGTCATGGTCGGATATTTTATATCGCGCAATAATCAGGCTCGTATTTTCGAGCTGACGGAACATATTTTCCTTACCTATACGAACACTTAAGCTATCTTTCGAATCGGCAACCGCACGTCCGAGCTTTTTTCCCTCATCAAGGAAATCAAGCATTTCGTAAATGTTGTCGGAAAGCTCTCTGTGATGAAGAAGATTCTGTTCTCCCTCGAGTCTTATCTCCGCCTGCACCGCCTGAGCGGCAATATCGGAGAGTGCCACAAACAGCGGACTCATCGAAAGAGCAAAAACACCGAGCGATGCCACAAGCGTCTGAATCATGGCCGTGCCGATATCACTTACGGGTTTTCCTATAAAACAGTCTTTCACGATCCGGTGAAAATTATCAATCATTTCGGGTGTAATTTCCGTATCCGTCCGGCAAATCCCGTTTTTGATGATTCCCGAGGAGGTCATCATAACGATCATGGCAAGCCTTGTTCCGACGGGAACAATTTCAATTCTTCTGACTGTTGCACCCTGATCGGTCGGCGTCGTGGCAACCGCCGCACAGCCTGTAAGCTTGGCAAGCATTTCGCCCGCCTTCCCGAGAAGTCGGTCGGGGTCGCCGGCAGCCTTCTGAAGTCCGGACTCAATCAACTCTTTGACCTCAGTACTCGGCTCAGCCTTGTTCATCAGATGGTCAACGTAATAACGGTAGCCCTCCTGAGACGGAATTCGTCCGGCGGAAGTATGCGGCTGTTCGAGCAGTCCCATTTCCGCAAGCTCGCTCATCTCGTTTCGTATAGTGGCGGACGACACGGAAATCGGAAGCGCAGCCATAAGCGACTTCGAGCCGATCGGTTCGCCGGTTTTTACATATTGTTCCACAATAGCGGCAAGTATCAGTTCTTTTCTTTTCCCGAGTTCCATGCTTTCACCTCTT
>JALEYA010000014.1 GCA_022779945.1 Oscillospiraceae bacterium
TTTAATTTTACCAAGAAAAAATAGGCGGACGATCTTGGGCGACCACGCGGGGTCGCCCCTACTTTAACAAATGCCTCTACAAACTAAAATTTATCGATATTTAGCCAATATTCCTGATGCATCTACGCAATCAAATGCACATCAAATAATAACTTTTACTTCCTCAAAACTTCAATCATTCTGTCCGGGTAGTTTCCGATCAGCGCATCAACACCCATGTCCGAAAGACGCTTGATGTCCTCATATTCATTGACCGTCCAGGTGTTGATTTCACAACCGGCATCATGCATTTCCTTTACGGTTTCTTCCGAAAGGAAGCGGAAAATCGGGTGACAGCACTGTACATTGTTTTTCTTTGTATACTTGCCGTAATCGATCAGCCAGCTTTCGGAAAGAAAGCCTCTTTTGATGTCGGGATTGATTTTTTCACACCGGAGAATCGTGTAATGATTGAAAGACGAAAGAATAATTCTGTCCTCAAGACCGAATTCAGCAATCATATCGATGACACGCTTTTCGATCGTCGGATACTCAAAAATACCCGTCTTCAGTTCAATATTGGTGATAACCTCGGTGTCCTTGACAAGTTCAAAATACTCCTTGAGCGTCGGTATGCCGTTATAGCCGTAAACGCCTGCAAAGCCGGCGGAATAGTCGTATTGGCAAAGTTCTTCATACGTCATATCGCGGACAAGCCCCTCCCCGTTGCTCGTTCTTTTAATATCCTCATCGTGAATGATGACAAGAACATTGTCTTTGGTAAGGTGAACGTCAAGCTCGATTCCGTCCACACCGATTTCAACCGCTTTTTGAAAAGCAAGCATTGTGTTTTCGGGATATTTACCGCTGAAGCCTCTGTGCGCATAGATTTTTGACATGAAAAACACTTCTTTCATTGAATAAACTTCCTGCTCTTGCAGGTCACATTGATTATACTCCTATTTTTAAAACAATCAAGACCAAAAACAAGAAAAAAGCGGTATCCTAGCTACAGATACCGCTTTGAGCATTCTTTTGCAGGATATGTATCCTGTTGAAAACGCTTACATTAGCTTTTTTAAAAAAGTTAAAATGCGTTAAGCATCAGTCGTCCTTCTTCTTGTTGAGACAAACAAAAGCAGCAGCAGAAGCAACGGCAAGAGTAGCTACAGCAACAACAACAGCTGAAGTATCGCCGGTCTTCGGGGGCTTGGTTGTAACAACAGCAGGCTTCGTTGTGGTAACTTCCTTTTCGGGCTCGTCAACCTGACCAAGACCGATGTAAAGGTTCGCAAAGAAGTCAACGATTTCGTTGTCAAGGAGACCTTCGATCATAGAAGTGTCAAGACCGAGACCGGAAAGTCCGCTCATGAGCTTATCCATGATACCTGAAACGGCATCTGTTGCACCGCTTGCAGCATCACCGGAACCACTTGCATCGCCGGATTCACCGCTTTCGCCTGAACCGCCGCCGAGACCACCGAGAACACTGCTGATATCAAACGAGCCGAGATCAATGCCGCTGGTGATAGAGCTAAGGTCAATA
Organism: Oscillospiraceae bacterium; assembly: GCA_022779945.1. Taxonomy (GTDB): domain Bacteria; phylum Bacillota; class Clostridia; order Oscillospirales; family Acutalibacteraceae; genus UBA6857. Next base: position 1,526 of record JALEYA010000014.1, read on the forward strand.
CCGCTGCCGGAGAAAGCGCCCGAAATTGTATCCATCAGTGAAGATACATCGAAGCTGCCGGAATCACCGCCAAGACCGCTGAGCATATCCGTAACCGAAGAAAGAGCATCCGGATTCGAGAAAGCGTCAGTGATCCAACTCATATCAACGCCGCCGAGCATATCCGAAAGACCACCGAGAGCAGAATCGGAACCGCTTGAAGAATCATCAGCTGCAGGAGCAACTGTTGTCTCAGCAGAAGCATCGCCTGTGCCGAGGCTCTTAAGAGCGTCTTCAAGACCTGCAAGCTTGCTTTCATCGCCGGTCTCAATTGCTGATTTCAGAGAATCAACGTCAAAACCTTCAAGGTTAAGACCACCGAGAAGCTCAGAAAGTTCACCGTCCGTAAGACTGCCGAGATCTACGCCTTCAAGACTCGAAAGAAGACCCGAAAGGGAAGAATCAGCAGCAAACGCAGCCGGAGCAAGCATGCAAAGGCAAAGCGAAATTGCTACGAGTATACCTAAAAACTTTTTCATGACAAACCATCTTCCTTTCATAATATTTATATTAACGGCTTGCACCGATAATATACATAATCATTTTAAGCCGATTATACAACAATTATTTTCAAATATCAAGAGTAATGATAATTTTTTTTAATAAATTATTGCCATGTAATAAACATATCAAGGCCGGATGTCGTATAATCCTTATTCAGTTCCATTCCGTTTTCTTTCAGAGCACCTGCCATACCGATAAGCATCTTGTAATCCTTCATTGTGATACGGCACTTGATCGAAAGCTCGGATCTGTCTGAGAACTTGTCAAGCTTTCCGGGAACGAAGCCGGTGCACCACCAATACTTCGCGTAATCTCTTGTCAGAAGTTCCTTACCGTCACGGTAGAAGGTCATCGACATCATCAGGGAATCTTCATCACTTGCGCAATCGAAATGCTCTGCCGTACGCGATTCGGGTTTATTGTATACGCCGATCTCCGCACCGATGAATACGAAGCCGTACTGACCTTTCCAGAACTGAATGAGCCAATCTTTCTGGTCATAGTTGAATTTGCATCTCATCGTATCATAGTAGAATACAACAAACGGAGCACCGACGTCATACAGCTCGTTGAAGCCGAAATTTCTTTGCCACGGGTCATCAACCGTGAAATAGTAGTCACCGTCCGGATTAAACATATAGCTTAAAAAGCCGTCGGAGAACACAGCCGCGTTCTTAATGATTTCCTTGGCCGCTGTTGTCTTTTCCTCATTCGTTTTTGTCGTTGCGGCAGTCGTTGAAGCTTTCGTTGCAGAAGTTGTCTCAACCTTTTTGGTGGTTGCGCTGCCCTCGTTCCTTTTCGTTGTCGTCGTGCCCGCATTCTGGACATCGCCGAAAGTAGTAAACGGGTTCAGCTTTGTTGTTTCCTTTTCGTCCTTGTCATTGTTTTCCTCACTCTTGAGTGTTGCTATCGGAAGAGTGGAAGGAATATCGACAGACGCCGTCGTAGAAAAAGCACTCGTGGCTGCTGCTGTCGTCGGCATCGTCGAAGTTGACGATACGGACGAAGACGGCATCGTCGTATAGCTGACGCTCACCGTATCCGTTGCCGCCTTAACAGCCGTTTTATTGTTGAGCATTTTTACGCCGACAAAAGAGCCGCCGCAAACAATCACAAGCGCAATCAAAGCAATAATGGTTGATTTGGATTTATCCATCTTCATATTCCGCAAATCCTCCCGATGAAGTTATTTTGACCCATAGTCAAATTATTCTTTATATAGAATATCAAAAAAAATGGAAAAGGTCAAGTGAAATCCTCTGATTTTTATATATATTTACAATTACAGCTAAATATTTTGCTTTTACTCGGTCCGACAAGCAAAAAAGCCGCCGCCGCAGCGACAGCCTTTTAACATCGGAATCAGTTGTTGCCGAAAATATTTCTGCCTTTAAAAATCGGAAGAACATCACTTTCGTCTTCGTCCGGATCGTCAAAGATCGAGGACGCTTTTTTCTTCGGGGTTTCCACTTCAAAGCTGCTTTCCTGCTGAGCGGCTCTTCTTTCGGCCGCAAGAGTACCCTCACTCTTACCGGCCGGCACGGAGAAGATATCTTCGTAATCGTCATTCTTTATTTCCGCCGGCTGTGTCTGAACGGGCTCGACAGCCTCCGGAACGACAGGAGCCGGATTGTTCTGCGCCTGTTGTGCCTGCTGTGCATTTTCAAACGCCTGCATGAAAGAGCGCCCGAATTCGCTCGGTCCGTTGGAGTCGATAGACGTGAAGATTGACTGACCTTCGCTCTTGGGCTTTGTGGACTGGCTGATAAACGGAGACTTTGCCGGTGCCGCAGCCGTTGTCTGCGTTCTTGCGGCGGGTCTGTCCTCTCTCTTTTCTTCAAGAAGCGTATCGGAGCCGGCAAAACCGGTTGCAATAACGGTGATAAGCATTTCGTCGCCCATCTCTTCGTCGAAAACAGAACCGAAGATGATGTTGGCGTCGGGATTGGTGGCCTGTGTAACAAGCTCGCCGGCCTGCTCGATCATGTCAAGAGACATATCGGACGAACAGGTAACGTTGATGATAACGCCGCTTGCACCGTCGATGGCGGTTTCAAGAAGCGGACTGGTAATGGCCTGCTTGGTGGCTTCGTTTGCGCAGTCGGCGCCTCTTCCGCGGCCGATTCCCATGTGGGCAAGTCCTGCGTCCTTCATGACGCTCTTGATATCGGAAAAGTCGAGGTTGATATATCCGGGAACCTTGATGGTATCGGAAATACTCTTAACGCCCTGCCAGAGAACTTCGTTTGCCTTACCGAATGCGTCCTTCATGCTCAGCGACTTGTCGCCTAAAAGCTTCAGTCTTTCGTTCGGAATAACGATCAGGCTGTCAACGTGCTTCTGAAGCTCCTTGATGCCTTCCTCCGCCTGACGCATACGTCTTCTGCCTTCAAATTTGAACGGCTTTGTGACGATACCGACGGTAAGAGCACCAAGCTCTCTTGCTACTTCCGCAACAATCGGAGCCGCACCGGTTCCGGTTCCGCCGCCCATGCCTGCGGTGATAAACACCATATCGGTCGAACGAAGGGCGTCCGCAATGACATCACGGCTTTCTTCGGCCGCCTTTTTACCAACTGCGGGATCGCCGCCGGCACCCATACAGCCGGTTACTTTTTCGCCGATCTGGATTTTGTGGGTGGCCTTTGAATTTTCAAGAATCTGTCTGTCGGTGTTGATGGTAAGGAATTCAACCCCGAAAACGCCGGCGTCAACCATGCTGTTGACGGCATTTCCGCCGCCTCCGCCGACACCTACAACCTTAATCTGGTTATAGCTGATATTGTCATTGTCCATAACGAAGCCCATTAAACTTCCTCCTTGAATTTCGATTTTCAAAATATAAGAAAAAGGGTAATACTCACCTGAAAAGTTTTTCGTACTATTATACCACACGCCCGCAAAAAAAACAACAAGAAATCATGTATATATTTTACAGATTTTTAGAATTTTTTTGGACAATACAACGGAAACGGTCAAAAATCATCCGCTCAACTCACCTGTTTTGAACACGGCCTGATTGCCGAGCCGCAGATCAATATAGCATTTTTCCGACGCCGCTATGATCTCCTTCGTGCGGTCATCGTTGATCGCCTGTGCGGCAAAACGCATTTCATATTCAAAATCCGAATCCGCCTTGAAATACATCCAGACTTTGTTGTTATATACAACAAATATTCTTTCCGTATTCCCGACATTTATTACATTGCAGTTTTTCAGTCCGCTTTGGTCAACGGCATCGGCGATCTTCTTTGCAATTTTATATTTTTCTTCATTTCCGTTCTTGTTGTTCGGCGTAAACTTCGTTCCGACCTCGTATTTTTGTTTTTCGAGTCCTTCGATCCGGTATCGCTTCCCTTTGACTCTCTTTTTAACGTCCGAAACGACCTTATCATTTTCATCGACGCAGATATAACCCTCGCCGTTTACGATATAATACTTGTCCGTCGTTTCACTGATAACAAGCCGCAGCGTATCCGGAAGCTGATAGTCTACTTTGACTGCGGAAATATACGGGAGCGCTTTTGTCACCGCTTCGTTGGTTCCTTTTTGCCGTATCATCAGCATATTGTCGCCTTTGCCGATTCCCGCCGCTTTCAGAATTTCACCGTTTTTATAAAGGGTCGCACCCTCAATTATGATTTTTTCAATCGGTGCCCCCTTGGTATAGCAAAAAATCAAAGCAACAATCACCGCAAAAACAATAACGGCGCAGGTAGTTGCCGCGATTCTGATTTTTCTTGCTCGGCGTTTCTTTTTCAGACGGATCTTTCTCAGTTCGTCCTTCGATTTACCTTGACGGATCGCTTTATCGTAGTTTTCTCTTGACTTTTCTCTACGTCTTTTTTCGCCGGCGTCTGCTATTTTTTGTGCCTTCGTTTTCGGCCTGGGCGCAGAGGAATTGCCGGTGTTTCTGCTTTTCGGCGAAGCGTCAGACCGCACCCTTTCGCCGGTCGGTGTTCTGTCCGGCGGTCTGTTGCCGGGTTTCTTCTGCGGCGGCGCAGGCTTTCTCTTTTGCCCCGTTTTGGAAGAAGAAGTCTTTTTTCTGTTGTCGGTGCTTTTACCGGATGCGGTCTTTTTCTTGTCGGCAGCCGCCTTCTTCTTGCCCGAAGAGGGATTTCGTTTATCGGTCGGCTTTTTATGTGAAGCCGTCTTGCGCGGCTGAGACGAAGGATTCGGTCTTCGCCTTATTTCGGAATGATTGAAAACGGTATCTTCCCGCAAAGGGCTTGTGTCGGAAAAAGCATAGGAATAATTCTCACGTGAAAAAGACGCTTCCGACGGGCGGTAAAAATCGTCGGAAAAGACCGATCTGCCGCTTTTCTTGTTTCTGTCAAAGCCGTCATAATTCGGTTGACCGTCCAGACCGAACGTATCGAAATTCTTCCTGAGATTTTCGCTTTCACTCGACCAATTAAATCCGTCCGTATCAAAATCGCCGGTATTATCCCGGGAATCGTTCATCCATATCACTCCTTTCTGCGTCCGCGCCGATTGCCCGTAAGCATTCGACAATATTTTCGTATCCTCTGTCAATATGGTGAACCGAGCCGATGACCGTGGTCCCCTGCGCGGCAACACCCGCAACGGCAAGACTTCCGCCGGCCCGCAGGTCGATTGCATTCACATTCGCACCGTAAAGAGCTTCAACCCCGTCAATCAGGGCAACCTTATCCTCAATCTTGATTTTCGCGCCCATTTTTGCAAGCTCGCAAACGTGTTTGAACCGACTTTCAAATATATTCTCTACCATGACGCTCGTACCCTTTGCCAGACAAAGCATCGCCATAACAGGCGCCTGCGCATCGGTCGGAAAACCGGGATACGGCATCGTCCGGATGTCTCGCACACAACGAAGTCTCCCGTTCCGGGTAATTCTTACGCTGTTGTTGGTACAGTTTACGTTACAGCCGGCTTTTTCAAAAATGTGATTGACCGTCAGAAAATGCTGCGGCTGTGTTTTTTTCAAAAGAACATCTCCGCCTGCCGCCGCTGTCGCCGCCATATACGTCAGGGTGACAATGCGGTCGGGAATCACGGTGTGCTCGACTGAGTGCGCCTTTTTCACGCCTTCAATCAGAATCGTTCCGCCTCCGCTTACCTTGACTTTACAACCGCAGCGGTTAAGAAACGCGGCGAGATCCCCGATTTCGGGCTCCCTTGCCGCGTTTAAAATTGTCGTTGTCCCCTTAGCAAAAACGGCGGCGAGCATAATGTTTTCCGTAGCACCCACCGACGGAAACGAAAGCGTGATAACATTTGAGCGGATCGAATCGTTAATATAGCAGTAAAGGGTTCCCTGACTTTCGTCAATGGCAACGCCCATACTGCGAAGAGCCGAAAGGTGCAGATCAATCGGCCGCAGTCCGATTTCGCAGCCGCCCGGAGCACAAAGCTCGGCTTTTCCCGTCCGGCTGAGAATCGAGCCGAGAAAAACAATCGACGATCGCATACGGCTCATCAGCCTTGTCGGTATATTATAGCACGAAATGTTCCTCGAATCAACCGTAAGCGTGTGACCCTGTCTTGTGACGGTGCAGCCGAGATGACAAAGAATCTCCGCAGCGGCAGAAACATCGGTCAGATCCGGGCAGTTATGTATCACGCTGACCCCGTCAACAAGGACACAGGCGGCAAGAATCGGAAGAGCGGCATTTTTTGAGCCTTGAATATCAATTTCTCCGCCAAGCTTACGTCCGCCGTTGATTCTTATTGTTTCCATAAAATCACACCTTCGATTGGACTTTTCTGCTTCATCCTATGCAAAATGTTATTTTATGGTGATTTTCTTTCCGAAGCCGTCTTTATTTTACAAGAGACAGCACAATATCGGCTATTTTTGTTTTTGCGTCTGTGATGGCGATTTTCTTTGCGTTCTCTCCGAGTTGGCGCAATCTGTCAGGAGAAGCAACCAGTGAACGGAAGACTTCCTCCGCCTTTTCCTCGGTGAGATCTTTTTCTTCAATGAGCACGGCGGCGTCGTGGTTGACAAGCGCCATGGCGTTATGATACTGATGATTTTCGGCAACGTTCGGCGAGGGAATCAGAACAGCCGCCTTACCCATCGCTTCGATTTCGCTAAGCGAACTTGCACCCGAACGACTGATAACAAGATCCGCCGCCGCCATGCATCTGTCCATATCGCTGATGTACTCCCGGACTTCGACATTGTCGGTCTTGTCCGGATCCACTCCGTTTTCCCGAAGCTTATCGGGCACCCAAAGCCCGTACTGACCCATCGAATGAAGAAAATACAGCTTTTTATTGTCGGCGTGCCTGGAAATAATGTTGACCATCGCCTTGTTGATCGCTTCGGCACCGAGTGATCCGCCCATCGACAAAACAAGAAGCTGATCGTCTTTTACGCCGAGTTCAGCACGGCTGATATCCCGGTCGGCTCTTAAAAGCTCACCTCTTACGGGAAGTCCCGTCACAGTGACCGGGTTTTTCGGATCCAGATATTTTTCGGCGTCTCCTACCGTAAGCATGACCCGGTCAACCTTTTTGGCAAGAGCCTTGTTCGTCACACCCGGATAAGCGTTTTGTTCGTGGATCGCAGTCGGTATACCGAGCTTCGCCGCCATCCGGATAACGGGTCCGCTGACATAGCCTCCGAATCCCACGGCAACGTCGGGTTTAAAATCGTTGAGGATCTTTTTTGCCTGACCGGACGAGCGCAAAAGCTTAAAAACGGTCGCAATATCTCTTTTGATGTTTTCAATCGTAAGCTGACGGTAAAAACCGGAAATGTCAATCGTAGCAAAATCAAACCCCGCCGCCGGAACAAGCTTCGCTTCCATCTTGTCCTTCGTTCCGACAAAAAGTATTTCGGCGTCCGGATAACGTTCCCGGATTTCACCCGCAACGGCAAGCGCCGGATTGATATGTCCGCCGGTTCCTCCGGCTGCAAAAAGAATTCTCATTTTCATTCCACCTTTTTATTTTTGGCAATCTCTAAAAACTCACGGCATTTGGCATAGTGCACAAATGATGTCGGATTAAAGCAGACGAAAGCCAAATCCGATACGCCTGAAATCAAATATTTCACGCACATCGCAACACTTTTCACCTTGACATACGTCAGTATGCCTGCAGCTCAAAGCGTTACGCTGTACGCAAAATATTTGCTTTCAGGTTCTGCG
>JALEYA010000026.1 GCA_022779945.1 Oscillospiraceae bacterium
GCGCAGGAATCCTGACGGATTTCAAGCAGTTTTTGTGCGATATGACGGAAAATATGCAAGTAAGCTGTGCATCAAAGCGTATGCTGTGATTTATTCAGAGGTTCCCTAAGTCATAAGCGGAATCAAAATAAGACCTGCACATTCAGAACGCATCTGTGTGCAGGTCCTTTTTTCATGTTTTTTATCCGATACAACTCACCCGATGTGGAACGTCATGCTTCACTTTTTATGCGTCGTACCACTCGGTCAGTGTTTTCCCTACCTGCTCCCAGGCAGCGGTTGATTCGGGGAAAAGGTCGCCGAAAAGCTGGAACATATGCCACATGCCCTCATACTTCGTCAGCGTCACGTCCACACCGTTTGCAAGCGCATTTTCGTAAATCCTATCAGAATTGCTTTCGAGCACCTCATAAGTGCCGCTTTGAATCAGCATCGGACAAAAGTCCTTGTAGTCGCCGTACACGGGCGAAACCAGAGGATTGTGTACATCCGTATCGCCGGCGTAAACGGTTGAGACGGCATGATAGCCCTCTTTGCGCTCGGTGCCCTCTTTGATACCGAACATCGGGTCTTTATAAAGATTCGTTTTGTACGACTCCCCTTCTTCGGAAAGATCCGCCCACGGGGACATCAGTACCATCGCCTTCGGCATTGTCCGTCCGCTGTCACGAAGAGAAAGCCCAAGGGATAGCGCAAGATTTCCGCCTGCACTGTCGCCGACAACGACGATATTTTCCTCTTTATAGCCGTTTGACAGCATCCAGTCCCAGCCCTTTAAGGCGTCCTCAAGTGCGGCAGGAAAAACGTCCTTCGGCGCAAGACGGTAATCAATCGAAACAACCGTTGCACCGCCGGCAAGCGCTGACCAGCGTTCCGCCTGCTTACGGTAAATATCGTTATAACCGTAGACAAACGCACCGCCGTGCAGCTGATAAATGACCCGGTCGCTGTTTCCGCTGTCCTCTTTTTTGAGAATTTCAACGGGCAGTCCGTCAAGCTCCGTCTTCTCGAGCGTATAGCCCTTGGACGGCTTATAAAGGCTTACCTTGCTCATGTCGATGCCGTAAAAGCCCGTGATTCCTCCGTCACGTTTGATAGACGTACAAGTCGGGCGGATAACAAATTCACGCAGAAACAGCGCTTTCGGCGAAATACTGGTATCGGCGGCAAAGGACGAGAGAAGTCCCAGAGAAATCGCCACCGAAACGGCGCCGGAAACGATTTTTTTGAACACAGTACTGAGAAAGCTCATACTTATACCTCATTCATTTTTAAATTTGCATTTGCAGTCTGACCGCAACGTTTTCTTTTCCGAAAATATATTCAAGCTCTTTCACAAGCGGCTTATTGACCGAAATCAGCCCGCCGTTGCCGTACTTTCCGCTTTCGCTGTCGAAAATATACACCGGTACGGACGCACCGTCACAGAATATCGCCTTTAATGCCTCCAGTTTCCGAAGCCTCGGGTCGCTTTTTGACGGAACACGGATAAAAATCCCCTGCCGTTGTTTTTTTACGGACGTTTTTTCTTCCGATACAACGTTTTTCGGGTTCGGCTCAACGCTTTCGCAAACCACGGACGGTTCTCTGTCCTCACGAAGGCTCAACCGACCTCTTATCAGAACAATATTGCCGACCTGTAAAAGCAACGCCCTTTCGGCGTAGAGATTCGCAAAAACGATACACTCGACGCATCCGGTCATGTCCTCAAGCTGAACAAAACACATGGTCTGATTATTCCTGGTCGTCTTTCTTGCGATTGCCGCAATCTGACCGTAAAGCTTGACGTTTGCGTTATCCTTATATCTTCCGAAAGACTCCTCAGACGAGAGAATATCGCTGATCCGGTCGGCTTTTACCGCTTTGGCGATGCCCTCATATTCTTTCATCGGGTGACCGGAAAGGTACAGTCCGATGATCTCCTTTTCTTTGCGTAACATTTCATCATACGGCATTTCATCAAGTTCGGGTGCTTTCGGCTCGTTGCAAGATGCAAACTGCGATCCCTCGTCAAAAAAACCGATCTGCCCGATCACGTTGCGGCTTTTGTCGCTTTCAAGACCCGACACCACCGACGGCAGAAGATAAATCATCTGTCTGCGGTTAAGTCCGAGTCCGTCGAGTGCTCCGCAGTATATCAGGCTTTCGACCGCACGACGGTTGAAGTCCTTACCGTAAACACGGTTACAAAAGTCGCTGAAGCTTGTAAACGGTTCTGTTTTCCGCTTTTCAAGTATCGTCGCAATAAAGCCTTTACCAAGATTTTTAATTGCAAGCAATCCGAAGCGGATTTTCCCGTCGGTTACGCTGAAGCCCTCGTCGCTTTCGTTGACGCTCGGCGGGAGCACCCGAATACCGAGCCTCGTGCATTCGGCAATATACGTTGACACCTTCGTTGCCGAATCGAGCACACTTGTCAGCGTCGCCGCCAAAAGCTCACACGGATAGTGACACTTGAGCCACGCCGTCTGATAGGACACAAAGGCATAAGCCGCCGCATGGGATTTATTAAACGCGTACTTGGCGAAGTTCGACATCTCGTCAAAAATTTCGTTCGCCGTTTTTTCGTCAACACCGTTGGCGATCGCGCCGGCACACTGCACCGACCCGTCCTCATTTTTCAGACCGTAGATAAAATTGTGCCGCTCCTGCTCCATGACATCCAGCTTTTTCTTCGACATCGCACGGCGCACAAGATCGGCTCGTCCGTAAGAGTAGCCTGCCACCTTGCGGCAGATTTCCATAACCTGCTCCTGATAGACCATGCAGCCATAGGTCACCGACAGGATATCCCGCAGAAGATCACTTTTATAGGTCGTCCTTTCGGGGTGATGACGGTTTTCAATATAGGTGTCAATCGAATCGGCAGGTCCCGGGCGATAAAGCGAAATGACCGCAATCAGATCCTCAAGACTTTCGGGCTTGAGTCGGCTCAATACACTTCGCATACCCGAGGATTCATACTGAAAAACACCGTCGGTTTTACCCTTGGAAAGCATTTCATACGTTGCCTTGTCGTTTACGTCAATATCCGAAAGGCTAAACGCGGGATTCTTGCGCCGTATCATCTTCACCGTATCGTCAATGACTGTCAGTGTGCGAAGCCCCAGGAAATCCATTTTCAAAAGTCCGAGCTGTTCAAGAGTCGTCATTGTAAACTGCGTCACAACGGCTTCGTCGTTCACGGCAAGCGGAACATAGGACGAAACCGGGTCTCTTGTGATCACGACACCGGCGGCATGGGTCGAGGCATGCCGGGGCATCCCCTCCACCTTTTTTGCCATATCGATAAGCCGTCTGACCTCATCATTTGTTTGATATAAGCTTGAAAGCTCCTTGGAATAGGAAAGGGCCTTGTCAATCGTGATTTTCAGCTCGTTCGGCACAAGCTTCGCAACGGAGTCTACCACCTGGTAAGAAATCCCCATCGCCCGACCAACGTCACGGATCGCCGCTCTTGCCGCAAGCGTTCCGAAGGTGACGATCTGTGCCACATGATCCGAGCCGTATTTTTCGATGACATAGTCAATCACCTTCTGGCGGTTGACGTAGCAAAAGTCGATATCAAAGTCGGGCATACTGACCCTTTCGGGGTTCAGGAATCGTTCAAACAGAAGGTTATACTTAATCGGATCAATGCCTGTAATACCGATGCAGTACGCCGCAAGACTTCCGGCACCCGAGCCTCTTCCGGGACCTACGGGAATGTTCTTGCTTTTTGCGAAACGGACAAAATCGTGCACAATCAGATAATAGTCCACATAGCCCATTTTATTGATGACCGAAAGCTCGTATTCGAGCCGGTCAATGTAATTTTGCGGCGGATTTTCACTGACCTTTTGATAAAGTCCGTTGTAACACTGCTGCCTGAAGTATTCAAAATGATCCTCACCGTCCGGTACTTCGAAATGCGGAAGCTTGGTTTTTCCGAACTCAAATTCAACGTTGCACCTCTCGGCAATTTTTTCCGTATTGTCGATTGCATCCTGAGCGGTCGGGAAAAGAGCACGCATTTCGTCCTCACTTTTCAGGTAAAACTCGGGCGCACCGAATTCAAGCCCCGTGTCCTCACCCAAGGTGTGGTTCGTGCCGATACAGATTAAAACCTGCTGAACCTCAGCGTCTTCCTTCGTCAGATAATGGGCGTCGTTCGTGGCAGCAAGGGGGATTCCCGTCTCTCTTGAAAGCCGTATCAGGTCGGGAATGATGTCAAGCTCCTGCCGGAGTGAATGGTTCTGAATTTCAATATAAAAGTTGCCGTGTCCGAAAACGGAGTCATACCAGAGAGCGGTTTCCTTTGCGCCGTCATAGTCGCCCCGCTCGAGCGCGCGCGGAATTTCGCCGGCAAGACAGCCGGAAAGCGCAATCAGACCCTCATGATGCTTTTCTAAAAGTTCACGGTCGATTCTCGGCTTCGTGTAAAAGCCGTCGATCCAGGACTGACTTACCATCGAGATGAGATTCTGATATCCCTCGTTGTTTTGGCAAAGCAGAATCAGGTGGTACCGCTCACTGTCAAGTCCGTGCACCTTGTTAAGCCTTGACCGGGACGCAACATAGCATTCACAGCCGATGATGGGCTTGATGCCCTCTTTTTTCGCCGCCTTATAAAAGTCAACCACACCGTACATCACGCCGTGGTCAGTGATGGCAACGGCGGTCTGACCGAGTGCTTTTACCTGCTTCACCGTCTGCTCAATCCGGCACGCACCGTCAAGCAGACTATATTCCGTATGAAGATGCAGATGCGCAAAGGACATAAAACTCACCTCGTTTCCATTCGCTATATTCTCAGACTCTCCACCAACTTTTCGTCGGGGTTTACGATGATCGTATAGTATACATGATAAATCACCTTGCCGGGCTTTGCGCCGACAGGCTTTTTTAGGTTTCTGACCTTAGTGTAGTCAACGGGAACAAGAGTCGATTCCCTCGCCTTGCTGTAATATGCGGCAATCACCGCCGCCTGCTCAATCGAAAGATCGGAGACCTCGCCGCCTTGATTCTCAATGATAACGTGAGAGCCGGGGAACGATTGCGTATGAAGCCACATATCGTTATTGTTGGCGGTTTTCATCGAAAGCCG
>JALEYA010000039.1 GCA_022779945.1 Oscillospiraceae bacterium
TCTCTAAAAACCTAAAGGCGTTCGGCATAGTGCACAAATGATGTCGGATTTTAGGCGAAAATCCGCAGGAATCCTTCCGGATTTCAAGGATTTTCAACAACAAAGACGGCATTAGTTGGGCATTATGACGAATGTCGGGAGATTTTTAGAGGTTGCCCATAAATTATTAGGAGGAGAAAACAATGTCAGCAACTTTTAAACGAATTCTTTCATTTACAACGGCGCTGCTTCTTGCTTTGACCTGTGCACTCGGTCTTGGGAACAACGTCAGCGACGACTACAAGGAGTACAAGAACGTGATTCTTATGATCGGTGACGGAATGGGCGAAAATACGCTTGCCGTTACCCGTCAGAAATACAACACTTCACTTTTCATGGACTCCATGCCCGTTCACGGAAACTCCGACACCCGTTCGTTCATTTTTGATTATACCGACTCTGCGGCGGGCGGAACGGCTCTTGCCTGCGGAATCCGCGTCTGGATCAATTCTGTTGCAAGATTTGCATTCCATCCGTTTACAATCGACGACACTTCGGTTCCCATTTCTCTTACCGAGCTTGCCAAAAATAACGGCAAATCCGCCGGTGTGGTTACGACCGACAAGACAAGCGGCGCCACTCCGTCCGCTTTCTCGGCTCATGCGATTTCAAGAACGCTTGAAAGAGAGATCAGCAAGGATCAGCTCAGCGGCAACCTTGACCTGATCTGGGGAGCAGACACCGCTTCCGTCACCGAAGAAAAATGCGCCAAGTACGGCTTCGATTACATTTCGACCAAGACTGAGCTTGACGCATTGGAAGAAGGCAGTCGTTCGTTTGCACAGTTCGATTTCGGCGATCTGAAAAACTGCGAGAACGAAAAAGATACCCCGTCCATCACCGAGATGACCGAAAAAGCAATCGATCTTCTTGACGACAACGAAAAGGGCTTCTTCCTTATGGTTGAAGGCGCCTGCATCGATAAGTTCTCTCACGATAACGATTTTGACGGCGCAACCAAGTGCGTCATGGCGTTTGACGACGCTGTCAAGGCGGCTGTTGAATACGCAAAAGAGGACGGCGAGACCTTGGTTGTTGTCACCGCTGACCACGAAACCGGCGGTATCAAGTACAACGCCGAAAAGGACGAGTATTACTACACCAGGACCGACCATTCTACCGCAGACGTTCCTCTTTTCGTTTCGGAATCGGACGCAGGCTTCACCGATGGTCAGCTTGTTGAAAACCGTCAGATCAGCGTTCAGATTGCGAGAGTTATGGGCTTTGATGAGACACAGTTCCCGGCCGTCAAGCCGTATTCGGGCGATCCGGTTATTACGAAATAAGCGTCTTTACTGATTTGTGGTATGAAAATATTTCCGCTCCGGTTAACCGGGGCGGATTTTTTATGCAAGGCGACCTCTAAAAACATCCCGGCACTGTCATAATGCCCAACGAATGCCGTCTTTGTCGTTCTCAAACCTTGAAATACACAGCGTATTCCTGCTTCAATCCGACATAATTTATGCACCATGCCAAACGCCTGGAGTTTTTAGAGGTTGCCGTAAAAAATCACGGCACGCCCTGTTTTAGCGTACCGTGAGATATCATTTAGGTTTGACTGCTTATTCAGCTTTTGCCGGCTGAGAAAGGAGCTTTATAAAAACTCTGAATAACGATGTCAGGAATTTGATAAACGCCTGAATGATATTATTTGTCCAGCGTGAATCTTCGTTCGTGTCTTCCGTAACGGCTGAAATTTCACCGGTTTTCATATCGTATTTCATGTACTGCGGCCAATTCTCGTAATCCCGGACGGTAATTCTTCCCCTGCTTTGGATGAATGTCTGTATTAAGTTGTTTGTGTCAGCGGGGAAATCAGCATGAGGAATGTTTTTGATAAACCAAGTGGTGTCCGGGAAAAGGCAGGTGGAAGCATCAATCTTTTTGTCGGCAGAAATGTATTGATCGGTTCCTGCAAGTACAGCTCTCTCAATGTAGCTTTCCGGAAGCTTCTTGTTGATATTGCTGCAGGTAGCGCCGAAGGAAAGATTTTTTGTTGCAACCATTGCATCGCTTTGAATGTTCGGCGTTTGTGATATCGGAGGCGCATTAAATCCGTATTTTGCAATAACGGCAACACGACCGCCTTCGTTTTCAAAATTCTTGAGCAATTCAGGGAGCTTTTCTTTTACACTATAGTTAAAATTATCAATCTTTTTGATGAAACCGGCATATTCGTCCTCTCTGCCCTTAAATACAAATGCTTTTGCGTCCTCATAGTATTCGGAATTCAGCATGGACCAGAAAGAGGGCAATCCTCCGTAGCAGGCAAGAAGAAGTCGCGGTACAACGTTTTCCTTAACCTTTGCGTAAATGGTTTCAACGGCATCCTCTGCGGCAGGAAGAACCTTACAATAGGTCAGGAGAGAGAAAAGAGCAACAATAAAATCGTCCATGATTTCGTCACCGCTGATTCCTTTTCTGTTGACGTAGTAGTTGACAAAGCGGTCAAGAGAAGTCGGTTCAAGCTGAACATCACCGGTGAAAAGTGCGTTTACGGTTTCAACGCCGCCGTTCACGGTCGGAACATAATAAACAAGAGAATCCACTTTGGCTGTTCCGTATTCGGCAATATACGCTGATACAACAGAGGAACCGAGACAGCGACCGACAAGTCCGACCTTACTGTGACCTGTCTTATCAAGTAAGGTGTTGATATAAGCGTTCAGTTCGTCTGCAACCTCAAGCGGACTTTTTCGCCAATCATACATGAACATGAAATCACAAACATGGTAATCCGATTGCTTCGGATTTCTGAGAACAGCTTCATTATGAGAGGTGTTAACAAACGAACCGTTGGAAATTTCTCCGTTTCCGTCAAGCGGAAAGCCTTCGTAAAGCTGAGCGATTGCATCATAAAGCGAATCGCAGTAACCGTCCCAGTTGTCGGTCAGCAGACTTTTCCCGAGCTCTTTCAGGATACCGGGCGTAACCTTTTTTACGTGTTCACCGATGTCGTAGTTGCTTTCGGGAGGATAAACAACACTGCCGTCCGGATAATAAATATTCGCTCCGTATCCGTGCACACAGACGATCGGAATGTCTTTTTCTGTATCTGATGCGAAAGCAAGGGCAGATACAGATGACAAAAGCATCACAACCGCAAGTAAAATCGAAATCAGTTTTTTTATACACATGTCTCCTTTTTAACGATTTATTAAACTATAACATGGATTTGTCATATTTTCAAGTAGTATCCATGAAATATATAGTCTTTTGTTTTTTTTACACAGGACAACAAAAAAGCAGCCGGATTTCGACTGCTTTTTTGTTTAATTCCTTTGTTATTTTAACCTGTCACTGCCGCTTTTGCGGAAATCACTTTTACAAGAACCTTAAGAAGTCCCGTAAGCCAGCGCATAAAGGAAACGATCAGCGCGTTTACCCATCCATCTTTGGTTGTCGGGTTGTCTTCGGCGTCATTGGCTTTCCAATTGTAGGTATTGCAGTTTTCTTCTGTCATGGCAGACATTACTTTCGCATCATTGTCGTAAACCATGAACTGCGTATATTTGAAGTCGTCAACGGTAAGCTGTCTGTCCGCTCTCATGGCGGCATAAAGAATTTCATATTCGGCGTCCGGACGGTCGGAGTGACTGACCCCCTTGGCAAACCATGTATACTCGGGGAAAAGACAGGTGGAAGCATCAATCTGTTTGTCGGGAGAAATGTACTTGCCCTTCTCTTCGGCAAGTCGGTTTACGATATAATCCTCGTCGAGCGTACCGTAAACCGTAGAGGTCGTTGCACCGAACGAAGCTCTCTTGGCGGATACATACTGATCGGCGACAGCGTCTGAGGATTCAATGATCGGGACAATCTGATAGCCGTATTTTGCGAAAACAACAATTTTAACACCGTCGGCTTCGACTTGTTTCAATATTTCGGGAAGCTTCTGACGGACTTTTTCGTCGTAGTTGTCAAGCTTTTCGATAAGTCCGGCATATTTGATTCTCTTTTCACTGCCCTCTTTGCCGAAAACATAGTTCATGGCATTATCGTAATCGTCCTCGGTAACGGCTGACCAGTAAACCGGCCAGGTAAAGAACGTTGAAAGGGCAAGGGCGGAGGTGACACCTTCAAAAAGCTTATAATAAAGCTTTTCTCTCACCGTGCTGACAACAGAACCGACGACCCCTGTTTTTACAAGCAGGTCAAGAGTCTGATTGACAAACTCGTCAACCTTGAACAGACCGTTTGCGTTGCAGTCGGCAAGAAAACGGTTGATGGCGTTGCCGTTGATCCGGAATTTTCCGCTGATCGGCTCGCTGATAATTTCCGCACCGTTTACGACCGAACTGTCAAAGCTGACGCCGTAAAGGTCATCCGTACCGTATTTTTCAATATAAGCGACGATTACGCTCGAACCAAGACAGAAGCTTTGAACCGAAACCTTGTCTTTGCCGGTGACGTCTTTGATCTGCTCAATATATTCCTTCAAAGAAGCGGCGGATTCATACGGATCAAGTCTCCAGTCATACCAGAAGATGAAATCACGGCACTTCGGATTCTTCAGCCACCTTTCCATCGTCTGAATCCGTTCCTGTGAAACACCCTGACCCTCGGCGGGGTTTCCGTTTTCATCAAGTCTCGCTTCCGCAAACAGTTCGCCGATCTCCTTTTCGAGAGCGGCATAATATCTGTCGAAATTGCCGGTGCCTAATCCCTCGATGAGAAACGGCATAACAACATTGATAACAGATGAATAAAGCTGTTCTTTTTCAATACTGCCGCCGATACTGAGCATTTCGGAAAAATGGAAAATCATTTCTCCGTCCTTGTTGTAAAGCGGCTCGCCGTCACCGAAAATCCGGACGACAGGGATATCCAGCTGCTTATATGACGCCGCCGATGCCGAAACCGAGCATATCGGTGTAAGGGCGGTAAACATTATAACGAGTGCCAAAAAGACCGAAACAAGTTTTTTCATGTTATTACCTCCTTAGATAACAGTCATTTGTCTATATGATAACATGAATTATTCATAATTTCAATACTTATTTCTTAATTCTCAGATCGAAGATGACGGCTTTTGCTTTCTGTACGGCTACTGAAAATTTTTATCAAGAATTTTCAAAATCCTCTTGACAAGCCGATACTTTAGCGCTATAATACGATAAACCGTTGAGGAAGAAGTAAAGGCGTAAGCGCACTCAAAGAGAGCCGTTGGCGGTGAAAATACGGCAGAAAGCGGAACGCAACAATGGTCTTCTGAGGGCAGGGTGAAAGTTTTTCTATGAGTAGCTTTTGACGTTCGTCAGCGTTAATGACAGGGGTGTGTCGGCACTCCGTAAGCGGGTACAGAGCTTGTACCAATCAAGGTGGCACCGCAGGCGTGAATTCAGCGCTTGTCCTTGGGTTAAATCCTTAAGGACAGGCGCTTTTTGTTTTGTCCTGACGGAAATCTCCGAAAAATATTATTTGAAAAGAGGTCATCAAAATGTCAGAAAACAAAATCCCGTACAAAATCTATTTAAGCGAAGAGGAAATGCCTACCGCATGGTACAATGTTCGTGCGGATATGAAAAACAAGCCTGCACCGCTTCTGAATCCCGGTACGCTTGAGCCGATGAAAGCCGAAGAACTCGAGGGTGTATTCTGCTCCGAGCTCGTCAAGCAGGAGTTGAACAACGATGATCGTTATATCGAAATTCCGCAGACGATCCGTGATTTTTATAAGATGTATCGTCCGTCACCGCTTGTCAGGGCGTATTGCCTGGAAGAAAAGCTCGGTACGCCGGCGAAAATCTATTATAAATTTGAGGGCAACAACACAAGCGGAAGCCACAAGCTTAATTCCGCCATTGCCCAGGCTTATTACGCAAAACAGCAGGGTCTTTCCGGCGTCACGACCGAAACCGGAGCCGGTCAGTGGGGTACGGCGCTTTCGATGGCGTGCGCCTACCTCGGACTTGACTGTAAGGTTTTCATGGTTAAATGCTCCTACGAGCAAAAGCCGTTCCGCCGTGAGGTTATGAGAACCTACGGCGCCGATGTTACGCCGTCCCCGTCGAACACAACCAACGTCGGCAGAGCCATTCTTGAGCAGTTCCCGGGAACCACGGGAAGCCTTGGCTGTGCCATTTCCGAAGCGGTCGAAGCAGCCGTTACCAGCGGCGGAAAATACCGCTATGTTTTGGGCTCGGTTCTGGCTCAGGTTCTTTTGCACCAGTCGGTTATCGGACTTGAAACCAAGACCGCACTCGACAAATACGGCATCACGCCCGATATCATCATCGGCTGCGCCGGCGGCGGCTCGAACCTCGGAGGACTGATTTCTCCGTTCATGGGTGAAAAGCTCAGAGGTGAAAAGGATTACCGCTTTATCGCCGTTGAGCCTGCGTCCTGCCCGTCGTTTACAAGAGGTAAGTACGCTTACGACTTCTGCGACACCGGCAAGGTTTGTCCGCTTGCAAAGATGTACACTCTCGGCAGCAGCTTTATTCCCTCGGCAA
>JALEYA010000041.1 GCA_022779945.1 Oscillospiraceae bacterium
GTAATTGTATCAAAAATTGAAAATACGGAGAAAGAACTGGTCATTTATGCTGAACTTAAGAGAAAAGAACATGATTGTATCCGTTGCGGTACCGCAACGGATACAATCCACGATTACCGGACTCAGACCATAAAGGATATACCGGCGTTTGGAAAGACTGTAAGCATTATTTTGAGGAAAAGAAGATATCGTTGTCCTCATTGCGGGAAACGATTCTTCGAAAAGAACACATTTCTTCCCAGATATCACAGAAGAACGAATCGTCTTTCCGCTTATGTAATCAACAAGCTTACTGATGAGAGGTCGTTTACAAGTGTTGCACGGGAGGTCAATCTGTCCGTCACAACCGTAATCAGAATTTTTGATATTGTTTCTTATCCTAAAGCTAAACTTCCGTCTGTTCTGTCTATTGACGAATTTAAAGGAAACACCCGGGGAGAAAAATATCAATGCATACTGACCGATCCTGTAAATAAAACCGTATTGGATATACTGCCAAAGCGATATGACAGCTATCTGACTCACTATTTCAGTCAGTTTCCGAAATCCGAACGGGACAAGGTCAGTTATTTTGTCAGTGATATGTGGAAGCCTTATTCAAAAATATCGGATGTATGGTTTACCAATGCCACTCAACTTGTTGACAAATACCATTGGATTCGGCAAGTTATATGGGCTTTTGAAAGAATCAGAAAAGAGGAACAGAAAAAGCTTTCTCCCGAGTTGAGAAAATACTTCAAACGATCCCGCTCTTTACTGATAAAACCGTTTGATAGTCTGACTGAAGAAGAACGGCAACAGGTCAATGTTATGCTTTATTATTCCGTCAACATCAGTCGGGCTCATTGGTACAAAGAAGCCTTCTTAAAAGCGCTGAATCATAAAGACCCGGACAATGCAAAATCAGCCTTAACCGAATGGATACATTACGCTGAAAGCTCCAACCTTATCCCTTTTGAAAAGTGCGCCAAAACCATTCAAAACTGGTATTCCGGCATCATCAATTCTCTGTATTCTCCCATTACGAACGGTTTTACGGAAGGATGCAACAACAAAATCAAAGTTCTCAAAAGAAATGCTTACGGTTACAAAAACTTCAAACGATTCAGAAACCGGATTTTACATATCTTCTCTCATCAAAATCTTAACAAAAATCAAGCAGTCGCTTGATTGCAACTGCTTGATTATACTTTTCATTTTAACTTTTTTACCCCAACTATTGACAAAGAGCCGTTTTTCATTGCATATCAAAACAAAAGTCCCGTTGGAAAGCAGATCCTCTGCAATTCCAGCGGGGCTTTTTTGTATGGCAAAAATCCGAGCCATTTCCCTATTTGGAAAATGGCTCGGATTTTTCTGGTTTGGTGCCGGTGACCGGACTTGAACCGGTACGATGTTGCCACCGAGGGATTTTAAGTCCCTTGCGTCTGCCTATTCCGCCACACCGGCACAACAAAAATATTATACCTTTGGCGCAGTGGATTGTCAAGTGCTTTTTGATATATCCGCAAGATTCTTTTTTGATTCTGTTCTTGATGCAATCTCCTTTTGGCTTGACCGACGCCAAATCAAGTGCGGCGGATCTCGCTTTCGGAGGGTCCGCCTTTTCGATATGCCGCAGGTGTCCGTCCGGTGTACTGCTTGAAAATACGGTTAAAATGACTCAGGCTTGTGTAGCCGAGCATATTGGAAAGCTCGATTAGCGGGGTTTCCGAGTTCTTTAAAAAATCACAGGCAATTGCGATTTTCAGTTCCCGAAGGTACTGCTTGACGGTTTTGCCGGTGTATTTCCGGAAATATTCAATCATAACGGGCGGCGAAAAGTTGCCGAGTTTATATACGTCGGCGGCGGTGCAGGCGTAAAAGGACGGAGAGTGGATTTTTTCAAGAATCGCCGTGAACCACTCAGGGCATTGCATATCGCCGGCAACTTCGCTTGAAAGAATGGCGGATACCGCACGGATTGCAAGTTCGGCAAAGAAAAAGTAGTCACATTCAAAGCCGTTGTGTTCACGCATATTGATTCTTTCGGCGCGGCTTTTGAAAAACTGAAGATCCTCGACGCTGAGCATGACCGACCGTTTTTTTCTCTCACAAAGCTCATCGAGCGTGATACCCAAGGCGGCACAGATTTTTTCAAGCTTTTCTTTTGTGATGCCTATGTTCATATGAATACAGCTTTGCTCAGGCTGTGCCGATATTCTGTGACAGTCGTCGGGACGAATGAAATACAGCGTACCTTTTTTTAAAAGAAAGCTTTCACCGTTGATTTCGTGAACGACTGTACCTTTCGTTAAAATAAAAAATTCATAAAAATTGTGGTTGTGAAGATCCGTGGTGTCCGCACTCCACCAATGAAGGGATATTCCCTTGTTTCTCAGGTTTTCGTTGTCTTTGAAATTAACCGTCACGGCTTTGGTTTCAAAAGATTTCATGGTTGTGTTTTCCATTTCGTATTTCCTTTGTCATGAATTGGTTTTATAGTATCATTTTTTCGTATCTATGTCAATACGGAAATTAAACTTAAAAAAATCACCTTTAAATGTTAAATAATAGCAAGAAAAAATCACATACATCTTTTACAATATAAAAGGGTACTTCCCTAAAAAATAAAGGAGATTATCAAAATGGAGAAAACAACACAAGTCAAAAAGACAAACCCGCTGCGTTATGCCATCGGTATGTTCGGAACGTCGATACCGATCAATATGTTTAAAACGTATGCGTTGGTATTTTACGTTCAGAAGCTCAGTCTTATCACAGCTTCGCAGTTTGCAATCATTACGGCGGCATATACCTTCCTTGATGCGATTGACAATCCGATCTACGGCTTTTTGTCCGACCGCACAAGAACACCCTTCGGTCGCCGCAGACCGTGGCTTGTAATCGGCACACCGCTTCTGGTACTGTGCTTTGTCATGTTCTTTAATCCCCCGGCCGCGCTGGCTCCGGGCTCTGTGTTCTGGTATGTGCTGATTATGTACATGTTAACGGGTACACTTGACTCATTGATCAGTTCGAACTACGGCTCTCTCTTTCCTGAACTTTTCAAGACCGAGGAGGAACGAGCGAAAACCAATGCCATCCGTCAGGTGTTCCAGCTTGTTGCTATGGTTATTTCGATTGCTCTTACCCCGATGGTTGCCGATAAGTTAGGCTACAACAAAACTGCGCTGGTTTACGGTGTTCTTGCTATTGTCGTCATCTTATTTATGACGTTCGGTACCCATGAGGATCTTTCCCTTCAGGATAAGCCGAAGCCGCCGCTTTTCGGTTCCATTAAAGCCGTTATTATCAACCCGAAATTCTGGAAATACGGTTTTACGAATGCCGCCTTCGCCGCTGCGATTTCTCTTGTTCAGACGGGTGTTCCGCTTTATATCCTGTATTTCCTGAAGCGTGAGGACGGTATCAGCACGACGATCATGCTCGGCGTTTCGATTTTAAGTGCGATCATCTTCATCCCCGTATGGTTTAAAATTATCAAGAAAACGACGGTTATGCCTGCATGGCGGTCAGCTTTTGCCATTCTGGCTGTTGGTCTTATCCCGCTGTTTTTCACCTCGAACTTTGTCGCGGCCGTCTGCATGACGGTGATCCTCGGGTTCGGTATGGGCGGTGTCCAGGCTTCCATGGACGTTGTTGCCGCAAGAATTATCGATGAGGACAGCCGCAAGTACGGTCTTCAGAGAGAAGGTATCTATTCTTCGCTTCTCGGCGTTCTGAACAAGGTCAGCGGTCTTTTTGTCTCGGCGGGCTATCTGATTGCCGGTAAAATCTTCGGCTATCAGAACGGTGACAATCCCGGTCCGATGCCAGACCTTGCTTCCCGATTCCTGGTTGTTATCTTCCCGGCAATTCTGATGCTTCTCGCTTTTGGCTTTTCTTTCTTCCTGAAATTCAAGGAAGACGAAAAAAAGGCGGAGCAGGCAGAACCGGACTTTGCGCAAGCGGAAAGAGAAGCTGAGGCTTCTGCGGAGGCAGAATAATGGCAGTTGTCAATATCACGTTCCGCTCCGAACAGCTGAAAAGAAATACGCAGGTTTGTCTGTGTGTGCCGGACTCGATCCGGATGAATGACAGAGCCATCAGCGACCGGAAGGTGCTCTGGCTCTTGCACGGACTTTCCGAGGACAATACTTCATGGATCACTTATTCGAACATCGCTTATTATGCGATGAAAGGCGACTTTATCGTCATTATGCCCGCCGGCGACAGAAGTATGTACTGCGACAACATCAACGGGCAGAACTACTTCAAATTCATTGCCGACGAGCTGCCCGAATATTTTCATCAGATTTTCGGCATCTCGAACGAGCGGGAAAAGAATTATATCGCCGGGCTTTCGATGGGTGGTCTCGGTGCGTCGAAAATCGCATTGACGTATCCCGAACGCTATACGGCAATGGGAAGCTTTTCAGGTCTTCTGGATCTGTCTCCGCTCAAATATGTCTTGAATGATGAGATGAAAAACGATTTTCCGTTTATGCTTTCCGCCCTTGACGATATCAAGCATACACCGTTAAGCCCCGTTGCGCTTCTGGACAGGGAGAAGCATAAGGATTTGAAAATGTATATTTCGAGCGGACTTCAGGACAATCTTGTTATTACCAGTATGTCGTTTAAAAGGCGTGCGGACAAGCTGAAGCTCGACTGTGAGCTTGTGCTGAAAAAAGGAAAGCACGAATGGACCTTCTGGGATCCGCAGGTTAAGCATTTTTGCGAAAAAATAATGGGGTGTAAGTGTGAATAAGCTGGTATTAAAACACACAATCGAAAAGAAAAAAGAGGGAACCTACTATACGCTTGCGTTTGAGCTTCCCGACGGGCTCGAAAGCTTTACTGTCAGCTACCAATACGATAAGCAGACGCAGGGTATCACGGGGAGAAAAAAGAATCCGTGCATCATCGACTTAGGATTAATGGACTGCGACGGCCGTTTCTTGGGTTGGTCGGGCAGCGCAAGAGACAGTGTTACGGTCGGCGAATTTGAAAGCACCAAAGGCTATCTTTCTCAAAAACTCAAGGGAGGAACGTGGCAGATTCTGATCGGCGCCTACAAGCTGAACAAGCCCGAAGTTGAGGTTGAATATACAATTGAGTTTCACGAAAAAAAGCCGAAGCTCTATTTCGGAGACTTACATATTCATTCCGATGCTTCGGACGGTAATTATTCCTGCTATGAGATTGCTAAGATGGCAAAAGAAAAGGGTCTCGATTTCGTCGCTCTTGCCAATCACAACAACTACTGCGAAAACTTTTCGCTTCCTAAGAACACGGGTATTACTTTTATTCCCGCCGTTGAGTGGACACATTACAAGGGACACATCAACCTTTTCGGTGTTGACAATCCGTTCGAAAATTCCTTTGTTGCCAACACAAAGGAGGAGATGCGGTCTCTGATTGAGAACGCAAAAAAAAGGGGCGCTGTCGTTTCGGTCAATCACCCGATGTGTCCGGTCTGTCCCTATCTTTGGGGCGACGACGAAATCTATGACATGATGGAAATATGGAACGGACCGATGCGCCCGACCAATGTCAGAGGCATTGAAAAATGGACAAGCCTTTTAAAGACGGGTCGGATCATGCCCGCTGTCGGCGGAAGCGATTTTCATTCGCTGAAGACTCCCACAAGAATCGGCAACCCCATAAACGGTGTGTGGAGTGAGTCGCCGTCGGACAAAGATCTTCTGTCGGCGATCCGGAGCGGCCATAGCTTTATCGCTTCGTCAAAGCAGGCACCGAGACTTCATATCAGCTGCGGTGATAAGATCATGGGCGATACGGTAATGGCTGACGGAAAGAGCGTCAGCATCAAGGTTTCCGCCGAAAACTTGGGAAAAGCAAAGCTGATCCTTGTGACGGCAAAGCGGGAAGTACCGGTCACGGCCGGCACGGTTCCGGTCGGCGCAGACGAGGTTTTCGCTTATGTAAAAGCCGTCGGAAAACTCAATCAGGTTACAGCCATCACCAATCCTGTTTATATCAGATAGACTTTTATTTCATACATGAAGGGTCTGTCGCTTTCGGATACAAAGCCGTTTCCGCTTTGGCGTTGAGACGGGGAGAAAGATTTTATCGGGAGAAAACCGATGAAACGCTTTTGCTTTTGTTCCGCAAGCGGCAGATTTTTTGTGTTTTGACTGTTTTTCTATGCGGAATCCGGATATGTCGATATTGAAAATTATTGAACTTGTGATATAATGAATAGAAAGATTGCGAAAAAGAGAGGAAGATGTGTGATGTATTGCCCGATGTGCGGCACTTTTTTGGGGGACAAAGCAGAGAACTGTGATCGCTGCGGCTGGCACAGCGATTGTATCGACGAAAAAAGCATGCCGAATGACGAAACGAACGAGAATTACCGGGAAACACAGCCGGAAACCATGACTGAACCCAAAGCCGGAGAAAACGAAATCACAGCAGATTATCATACCGAAAAGAAAAGCGGCATTTCCGCCGATCCGGTTAATAACGCGGTTTCGTATTCGGAAAAGAATAATAAATCTGGTCTCAAATATTCCGTAATCGCAATCAGTGTATTGGCGGGCTTGATTGTCATTTTTGCTGCGGCGGCGTTGCTTTATTGCAACAGCGATTCCTATAAAACGAAAATCGCAACGCAGTTCATACAAGAGGAACAATACGATAAAGCTCTTGAACGGCTCAGTGACGTTTATACTGCTCAATCGAAAGCAATCAAAAGCTTTATTGAAGTGGAGTATGCCAAGAAGGATTTTTT
>JALEYA010000057.1 GCA_022779945.1 Oscillospiraceae bacterium
TGCTCAAAATGACACGCAAGCTTATACACGGCCGCCGGCAGATTCTTATGACCGGCGAAGCGTCCGTATTGAATTTTATCAATCAGCTCTCTCGGGTGCTCGATTCTCGCCCCGACCGAAAACGGCTTTTGCGCCATATCCGCGCCGAGACGGTACAGCATTTCGGCCGTATCTCTTGCCGAGTGACCGACGGCAAGAATCACCGTGTCGGTTTCGAAATCCTCGGTCTTTCCGTCATATTCGTATGTGACGCCGTGGACATATTCGTTATAGACGATGATATCCGTAAGCTTATGACCGAATTTTACTTCTCCACCTAAGGAGATGATCTCTTTTCTCATGTTTTTCACAACATCAACAAGCTTGTCCGTACCGATGTGCGGTGTGCCGGAATATAAGATATCCTCGGGGGCACCATGGGCGACAAATTCCAGAAAAACCTTCCGGCAAAGGTCACTTTTGATTCCGGTTGTCAGCTTTCCGTCCGAAAACGTACCGGCTCCGCCTTCGCCATACTGAACATTCGATTCGGTGTTGAGAATTTTCGTTTCGAAAAAACAGTTGACATCCGCCGTTCTTGTGTCAACGTCATGACCTCTTTCAAGCACGAGCGGCTTTAACCCGGCTCTTGCCAGGATCAGTGCGGCAAAAATCCCCGCCGGGCCGAGACCGACAACCACCGGACGTAAAGGCGAAGTCCGCTTATTTTCGGGACAGACGTAACTGTATTTTTTTGCGATGCTGATTTTATTGGAGTTGATTTTTTTAAGCAACCGCTCCTCGTCCGTATCCACCTTAACATCAACGGTATAGGAAAAGAAAATATCCTCTTTTTTCCGGCTGTCGATGGAACGGCGCACAATCTCAAGCGACCGGATCTGCTCTTTTTTGATTCTCAGAAGCTTAGCACATTTTTTATACAGATCATCTCTGTCGCTGTCAAGTTCCTGTCGTATTTCACTGATTCTTATCATTATATGATTCTCCTGTTACGATCGAAAGGGCACAGCATCTTGCACTGCTCCACGCCCATTGAAGATTATATCCGCCGCAAAGTCCGTCTACATCAAGCATTTCGCCGATGCAGTAAAGACCTTTGTGCTTTTTTGACTGCATCGTTTGCGAGTCGAATTCCTTGGTATTTGCACCGCCTGCCGTCACCTGAGCCACCGAAAAGTCCATCGTTCCCGTGATTTCAAAATCGCATTTTTTACATACAGAACATAAGCTTTTCCGCTGTTTGATTCCAAGAGCCGAAAGCTTATCATGAAGACCGATATCTGCTTTTTTCAAAAGCATCATGCCGACCTTTTTCGGCATAAAACCCGTAAGAAGATTTTCGGCGATAAACTCCGGATGAAGTCTGACGGTATTTTCGACCGCATTCAGAAGCTTGTCAAAACTCATTGCGGGAACAAAATCAACCGAAAGGCGAAGCGACGTATTTCTTTTCAAAAAGTGTCTTGAGGCAAAAACCGAAAGCTGCATGGCGGCAATTCCCGAAATGGTATTATCGCCGAACTGAAGCTCTCCTGTTTCCTCTTTCAAAAGCGTCTTTCCGTCGTAAAGAGAAACGCTTGCGGCGGCTCTGATGCCTTTGAGCGGTTTTAAAGCCTTATCCGATGAAACCAGCTTCACCAAAGACGGGGCAGTCTTTGTAATACTGTGCCCTAAAGAAGCCAAAAGTTCATAGCTCTTAAAGTATTTTACACCGGCTTTTGCCCCGCAGGCAAAAACAACCTTATCGTAATACCGGTCTCCGTCGAGAAGAAAACCTCTGCCCGATTTCCTGACACTCTTACACTCCGAACCGCAAATAAAGGTTACTCCTTTTTCCTCGCAGGAAAACCGCAGAGCGTCCAGAACGGCGGAAGCCTGGTAGCTCATCGGGTACACTCTTCCCTCTTTATCGGATATGCAGTACAATCCGAGCGAAGAGAAAAATTCGATATTGCTTTCAGGCGAATAACGATTCAAGGCATATTCGGCGAATTGATACGAATACGGATAGCAGTTTTTGTCAACAAATATATTGGTAAGATTGCATCGTCCGTTACCGGTTGAAAGCAGCTTTTTTCCGACTCTGTCGTTTTTTTCGATCACGTCAA
The DNA here is from genome assembly GCA_022779945.1 of Oscillospiraceae bacterium. Taxonomy (GTDB): domain Bacteria; phylum Bacillota; class Clostridia; order Oscillospirales; family Acutalibacteraceae; genus UBA6857. The sequence continues at coordinate 2,109 of JALEYA010000057.1, forward strand.
CCTCGGTTTTTATCCCCTTGGTTTCCGACAGTGACATCACCGAAAAAGCGCAGGCAAGACCCGACGCTCCGCCGCCGATGATTGCAATTTTCATCTTTACCGCCTCCGCTTTCAGATTTCCGCTTCCGTTATCACCGGATTCCGATTGTTTATTTTATCACAGACTTTTGGATATTGCAATCCTTTAACCTTGACTTCAAAGCGGCATGAGGGTATAATTCAGATAATCATGAAAGAAAAGAGGTCACTTCGGTTTATCCGAAAAATTGATATGAAAATCATTGACACTGATATTTCTGAAGTAAAAATTGTTGAGCCGCAGGTATTTGGTGACAACCGCGGTTGGTTTTACGAGTCTTACAGCTTCGAAAAGCTGAAAGAGCTCGGCATCGACACCGTTTTCGTTCAGGACAACCGTTCGTTTTCCGCGGCAAAAGGAACACTTCGCGGAATTCACTTTCAGCGCTCCCCCAAGGCGCAGACAAAGCTGATTTCCTGCACGAAAGGCGAAATTCTTGACGTGGCAGTTGACCTTCGAAAAGGAAGTCCGACGTATCTTAAATCCGTTTCCGTTATACTTTCCGAAGAGAATAAGAGAATGTTATATATTCCCAAGGGCTTCGGTCACGGCTTTGTGACGCTTACAGAAAACGTAGAAGTATTTTATAAGGTGGACGACTTTTACAGTAAGGAAAACGACAGAAGCATTCACTTTGACGACCCGCAGATTGCTGTCAATTGGGGAATCGAAAATCCGGTTCTTTCGCAAAAGGATGTCCGTGCTCCTTATCTTGCGGACAGTGACGTCAATTTTATTTACGGAGAGAAAATATGATTATTGTAACCGGCGCAAAAGGTCAGCTCGGCGGCGATGTTTGCGAAGCACTGACCCAAAAAGGAATTTCCAACATAGGTATTGACATTGACGATGTTGATATCACCGACTTTCCGGCTCTTGAACGATTTTTTGAAAAGAACCAAGCGGACGCTGTCATTCACTGTGCGGCGTATACTGCCGTTGACAAAGCCGAAGAAGAAAAAGAAAAATGCTTTTTAATCAATACAAAAGGCACGGAAAATATCGCAAAATGCTGTAAGAAGTTTTCAATGAAGCTTCTTTATGTCAGCACCGATTATGTGTTCAGCGGCAAGGGCGAAACGGCTTTTGCGGTTGATGACGAAAAAGGTCCGCTTAACGTTTACGGCGAAAGCAAACTTCTCGGTGAAAAAGCCGTCACGGAAAACACCGACCGGTATTTTATCGTCCGAACCTCATGGGTGTTCGGCGAAAAAAACACGAACTTCATTCATACGATGCTGAAGCTCAGCGAAACAAGAGATACCGTCCGTGTTGTCTGCGACCAGATCGGCTCACCAACTTATTCCAGGCATCTTGCCTATCTGTTAAGCCGAATGGTCGGGACCGAAAAATACGGCGTTTATCACGCGACGAACGAGGGCTTCTGCTCCTGGCATGAGCTTGCGTCCTTTTCGCTTCAATATGCCGGAAAAAGCACCAACGTTCTGCCCGTTTTTTCCAAGGACTACCCATCAAAAGCGGTTCGTCCTTTGAACTCCCGGCTTTCCAAAAAAAGTCTCGACAAAGCCGGTTTTTCACGCCTTCCGACATGGCAGGACGCCGTAAAAGAATATCTTGACAAGATTTTATAAGGCAACCAACAGAGATATTACCGAAAGAAAATATTTCGAACGAAAGAAGTTTTTTAGTCGAAAACACTTGACTTCTTTGTCCGAATATGGTACTATCTCTTAGCACACGGAGAGATACCGAAGCGGTTATAACGGAACGGTCTTGAAAACCGTCGTACGGCAACGTACCGTGGGTTCGAATCCCACTCTCTCCGCCATTCATCTTAATATTTATACGTTAGCAATGGAGAAGTACTCAAGTTGGTGACGAGGCGCCCCTGCTAAGGGCGTAGGTCGGGCAACCGGCGCAGGAGTTCGAGTCTCCTCTTCTCCGCCAAAAAGAAAAGTCGCACAAAGGTGTGGCTTTTTCTTTTTGTTCTCTTCACTCTTCTCACTTCTCTTTTCTCTTCTAAAAAAGACGTGAGCCGCCTCAGAGCAAACTCACGCCTTTTACTTTTATTCACTTGAGCGTCACGATCGTCACGCCGCTTTCACCCTCACCGAAGGTTCCGAGCCGGAAGGATTTTACAAACTTGTTCTTTCTCAGGTAGTCTTGTACGCCCTTACGAAGTGCACCGGTACCTTTACCGTGGATCAGCGAAACCTCGTTCAGTCCGAGCCGTAAACAGCGGTCGATATAACGGTCGATTTCAAGAATCGCATCTTCCACGTTCATTCCTCTTAAGTCACATTCGCTTTTTGCGGTTTCGGCAGGATTGAAGACCTTTCCGCTCGGCTTCGGCTTTGATGATTTTTGTGAAGCCTTACCGCCCGAGGACTTCATCAGACGAAGATTGCTTTCGGGTGTACGCATTTTGATAATGCCCGCCATGACTTCGATTTCGCCTTTTTTGTTAGCAAGTGCCGTTACCGTTCCCGTCTTTCCGATATCGGCAATCAGCACCTCGTCACCGACTTTGAGCGGTCTGGGAAGAACATAGTCATCATCGGCGACAAGCTCGGAAACGGGATTGACAATGTCGTCAAATTCGTTCATACTGCGGCGCATCAGCTGCTTTGCCCGACGGACAATCTCTGATTTATCGCGGCTTTTTTCGCTTTCTTTTTTCAGCTTTTCGATTTCCTGCATCAGAGCGTATGCACTGCGTTTTGCCTGTTCGACAATCTGATTGGCTCTTGCCCGCGCATCGCTGAGTTCCTTTTCCCGCAGCGACTCGATGCTGTCTTTATACTGTTGCACTTCCCTTTTCTCTTTTTCGGCGGTCTGTCGGAGCTGTTCGGCGGCCTCCGTCTTTTTTTCGTATTCCTGACGGCTTTTTTCAAGGGATTCCACCGTCTTTTCAAAAGAGGCATTTTCACTTGACACAAGCTGTTTTGCCCGTTCGATGATACCGTCCTCCATGCCGAGACGGGACGATATCGCAAAAGCGTTTGACCGTCCGGGAACACCGATCAAAAGGCGGTACGTCGGCTTCAGGGTCGAAACGTCGAACTCACAGCTTCCGTTTTCAACACCGTCCGTGGAAAGTGCATAGCTTTTCAGTTCCGCATAATGCGTCGTTGCAGCGATTTTTGCACCCTTTTCATGAAGCCGTTCCAAAATCGACATCGCAAGCGCCGCACCCTCAACGGGGTCCGTTCCGGCTCCGAGCTCATCGATCAGCACTAAGGTTGACGGATCGGCTTTTTTGACGATATCAATGATGTTCGTCATGTGCGACGAAAAGGTGGACAACGACTGTTCAATGCTTTGTTCGTCGCCGATGTCGGCAAAAACATTGTCAAATACCGACACTTCGCTCCTGTCTGCGGCGGGAATCATCAGACCGCACATCGCCATCAGGCATAAAAGCCCGACAGTTTTGATCGATACGGTTTTACCGCCCGTGTTCGGTCCCGTGATAATCAGCGTATCAAAATCAATGCCGAGATTCACATCGGTCGCAACGACCTTTTTCGGATCAATCAGCGGATGTCTTGCCCTTCGCAGAACAATTCTACCACAGTCATTCAGAATCGGTGCGGAGGCTTTCATTTCATAAGCAAGCTTTGCCTTGGCGAAAATCACATCAAGCTCAACGGCACATTCATAGCTTGTTTTGATTGTTTCGTAAAACGAGCCTGCTTCAACCGAAAGTTCGGAAAGAATCCGTTCAATTTCGTCCCGTTCTTTGCTTTCAAGCACCTTGATGTCATTATTCGCTTCCACAACAGCGGCAGGCTCGATGAAAACCGTTGCGCCGCTCGACGAAGTGTCATGCACAAGACCCTTGATTTCGGCCCGGTGCTCAATTTTTACCGGTACAACATACCGGCCGTTCCGCTGTGTTACGATCGCTTCTCTTAAAAACTTCTGATAGTAGCCTGAGCGCACCATCTTGTCAAGCTGTTCTCTGACTCTTGAAGATGCAGCGCGGATTTTACGCCGTATGTCGTAAAGAGCAGGCGACGCGTTGTCGGACATCTCATCCTCGCTGATAATGGCGCCGTTGATCTTGTCTTCCAGGTATTTGTTAGGCGTAATCACATCAAAAAATGTATCAAGCCTTGTTTCGACGCCGCTGTTCTTGCTTCGCCATTCGCAAAGCCCTCTTATCGAGCGCAGTACCTCGGCAATATCCAGAAGCTCACGCATCGTAAGCACGCCGCCGGCGTTTGCTCTTGAAAGACTGTTGTTGACGTTTTTAAGTCCTCCGAACGACGGTGCACCGAACCGTGCCATCAACGTATGTGCGTCAAGCGTCTGATTGATAAGCGACTGCGCAAGATCAAGATTGCTTTCGGGTTTAATCCGACCGATGGCGGTTTTCGAGTCCTCACAGCTTGCAAATTTTGAAAGACCTGACAGTACTTTGTCAAGTTCAAGTGATATGTAATGCTTATTCATGTTTTTATCCACACTTCAATGTGTTCCCTTTCTGTCAGTCGGTCATATATTTAAAAAACTCAAGTGTTTTATAGTTTCGCATGGTGACGGATTTCAGATATTTTTCGCTGACGGCACAAAGAGCCAGCAGACCGTCTTTTGACATTTTAAAGCGAAAAACCTTTTCCGGGTCGGAAAAACAGATGTGCCGCATCGCCGTCACAACGCCTAAGCCTAATGCAACCGTTTTTTCCTCCGGCTTACATTTTTCGCAGTACAGCTTACCCGTAAATGTACTGAAATACATCGTTTCGCTTTCATAGGTACTGCAGACATCGCAGGCAACGATAGCAGGCATATATCCTGAAAGAGTCAGCATACGAAGCTCCGCCGCCGCTTTGATCAGGTAAATGTCTTTTTTGGTGTTGGCAAGAAGATGCAGACAGTTAAGAAAAAACGAAAACAGTTCCTCGGCAGGTTCTTCCCTTGGTGCCAATTCTTCGGCAAGCTCGCATATGTATTGGGCAAGAGACAGCTTGACAATATCATTGCGAAGAGAAAAAAACACATCCTTCGGACAGCTTTCCCGCAACGAGTAAGCACCGCTTTTGCCTTTAACTAAACTCATATCGGAATAGCAAAACACGTCCGTTGTGTTGGCGTTGCGGCTTTTCGGGCTCCTTGCTCCGTTTGCAAAAGCCTTTATGATTCCGTTTTCACGGGTGAGCAGGGTCAGAAGCTTATCCCGCTCACCCGTTGCCTGTTCTCTGATGACAACCGCTTCAGTCCTGATAATCATTTTTATATTCCTCCGCCGCAGGAAAGTCAACGTCATAATTATTGATAAACTCCTCGGCAAATTCTTCGCTTAATTCCAGATCCTCTTCGCTGTCCGAAGCATTTTTATAGTTGAGAAAATCCGACACTCTGCCGGTTTTCATGAATATCCGCCAAAGTTCTTTTTTTGTCATGCTATCATCTCCGAAAATAGAATACATCAATACTGTTGACTTTTCACGAAGAATTTACACATGGAAAATTTATCAATCAAGCCCGAAGTTATGAATCAGACCTTCCCGGTTTCTCCAGCCTTCCTTGACCTTGACCCAACATTTCAAATTAATTCTGCAATCAAAAAACTTTTCCATATCCTGTCTGGCATAGGTCGAAATGCGTTTTAAGGTTGCACCTTTTTTTCCAATAATGATGCCTTTGTGGCTTTCCTTTTCACAGTATATAACAGCGTCAATATCCATCAGATCACTGTCATTGCGTTCTCTCATTCTTTCGATCGAAACCGCTACGCCATGCGGAATTTCTTTATCTAAAAGCCGGAGCATTTTTTCTCTTATGATCTCACCGGCAAGAACACGTTCGGGTTGGTCGGTCAGCGTGTCGTCGGGGAAAAAGTGAGCGGATTCGAAAGAAAGCTTCGAAAGCTCCGACACAAGCTCTCTGATTCCGTCGTTTTTAACCGCCGAAACGGGAACAATCGCTTCAAATTCGTAAAGAGCCGATAATTCGCAGATACGGCTCATCAGCTCCGCCTTATCTTCAATCAGGTCAATCTTATTGATGGCAAGCACAACGGGCATTTTCTCTTTTTTGAATTTTTCAATCAGTTCTTTCTCACTGTCCTTAATTTCTCCCTTTGGCTCAACGACAAACAGACACGCGTCTACACCGCCGATCGAATCGGAAACCGCCTTGACCATTTTTTCGCCGAGCTTCGTTCTCGGGCGGTGAAAACCGGGCGTATCGGTAAAGACAAGCTGAATTTCCCCCTCCGTCAGAACACCCATGATTTTCGTTCTTGTTGTTTGCGGCTTTTCGGAAACAATGGCAATTTTTTGTCCGAGCATACGGTTTAATATCGACGATTTGCCGACATTCGGCTTGCCGACAATTGCGATAAAGGCTGTTTTGGTCATAAGTCTACCTCAAAAATCTGAATAGTATTTTACATAGTATATGATAAATCAAAATTGTTATAAAATCAAGACTTCGATGCATATTCGTCCAACATCTGACATCTAAAAAAGACCCTGCCGAAAAGCAGAGTCTTTCACGCCGGAGGAGTGCGGCGAGTATCGATTATTCTTCGGGTCTTACGGTTACCGCTTTCCGGCTTCCCTTGTTCAGAATCTTTTCAAGCGGAGCGCAAAGTCGTTCGAGAACCGGCGCAAGCAGAACAATCTGCACCACACCCATTCCGAGGCTTTGCGGCCAACGGGTCGCAATCAACGACAAAAACGGTGAGCCATACGCAACCGAAATCCAAAAAGAATTCAATAAGAACGAACAGCTCAGCTGAATCAAAGCAACCGCGCCGACAATACGGAGAATTTCGCTCTTTTTGCTCGTCTGACCGTCCTTTTTTCCGAAGAACACATACGAGCCGTTCTTTTTATAAAGTAACAAGCCGTAAATCAGTCCCGACAGCACCGCCGACACGGTAAAGCCCGGGAAATACGGTCCGACGGGGAACAGAAACGTTCCGACAACGTCGCCGATTCCGTAGACAAGCATGGCTCCGACGGGGCCGAACAGCCTTGCCGCAAGGACAACGGGCACAAACGAGAAACCGATTTTCAGATTCCACGTCTGGAAGGATAAGAACCGCGAAAGTACCACCTGCAAAGCGATTAAAAGCGCACAGCAAACAAGGTCAAGAAGAACTTCCGTCGGTGTTTTTGCATTCTTTTTCTTTGACATAAAAAACACTCCCTTATTTTACCTGCACTCGCCGAAAAATAAGGAAGCGTGACCGGACAAAACCGGGATTTCTTCGATATAATCACAGCGGGATGCAATCTGCACACCGCAAGGCGAAGCCTTTTCGTCTCCGGGACAACTCCCCGTCCCCGAAGCACTATAACGCGTGCAGATCTACTCTGTAGACTTGTCTATTTTAACAGATAAAAGTGCAAAAGTCAATAGCAAAAACGGATTAATACGGCTAAAAGGCGTTCGTATAGTCATATTCGCCCGTCTGACACAAAAGATCACGAAAGATTTCATCAATCTTCAGCGGCTCTCCGTTTGTATCTTTCAAT
>JALEYA010000075.1 GCA_022779945.1 Oscillospiraceae bacterium
GTGTCTTTATATCGGTTTCGTACTCTTGTTTGTCCTGTTCCCTGCCCGTCTTGTCGGCAAGGATATACAGGATTTTCGCAAAACGGATGACCTGACTTGTCGTGATAACCGGGGCGGCGGTGTCACGCTTTTCCTGTTTCATCATCGCTACCTGCGCCGGGTAATCGTCCATTCCGCTTGTGGAATAGAAGTAGTCGTAGGTCGTCAGCAGTCCGCTTTTAAACTTCGCCGTGGTCGAGCCTCTGACCTTGCCGCGTAAGAAAAGATAGTACAGTCTTGCACGGGAATACAAAGCAAGAACCTTTTCCTTGTCGTTCGTTTTTTGCAGCATTTCGAAAAGCTGATAAATCTGTACGGGGACGGGCGAGCCGTGATGCAAAAAGGCGTAGTCCGGGTTGCTGTCGTCGCTTAAATAGGTGTCGATGATGTATTCGGCGAACTTCGGCGCATACTCGTTCATGCCAAGGCCGATAAAGCCCGAATCCCAGGTGTAAAGGCAGTCCCAGCGTTTTCCGGGCGTATGGTGCAGAATATAGTCGCCGTATTTATAAATCGGATAGACCACGTTGGTCATCACCGCGGCGGACAGAAGGCGGTTCGAAAAACGGTATTTTTCACCGTCGGTGTTAAGCACAAAGTCGATTTTGTTCTTTCGCCTTTCCTTGTATATGCTTTCGTACTGCTCAGCCGTCAGATATTCGGTTTTACCCGACGAAATCACGGCATAGCGCACCGTCCGGGTCTTCGCCGGAACAAAAATCGTATGGCTGATCTCGTTATGGAAGAAGCCCGGGTCGCTGTGTTTCCTTGAAAAAGCGCCCGTAAAGCTTTCCGTCACATCGTCAAAGGTTTCGTCGGCGTTCGAAAGCCGTGCTGTCATGCAGTCCTCAAGCGCACCGGTGTCAATCCGACGAAAACGGGTGTTGTCGTCAAAGACGCGCAGATAAAACTCGTTCGGAACATTCTTATAGGTAAGCTTCGTCAAAAAGCCGCTTTCTTCTTTTTCGGTTTCGATTCCGGGAACAAAGTCAATTTCTTCGGTTCTGACACCGACTTTTGTTTTGTCCGATTCTTCACAGACGGCAAAGAAATCGAACTCCGCCGCCCCCTTGCCGAGCGACTCAAAGTCAAGGTGTAAATTGCCCTTATTAAGCTTTCCGAGCGGAAGAAAAGCGATCTGCGGCTCGTCACAGCACGGCAGAAGAAGCGTGTTTCCGTTTACGGTGAATTCGGCGTCCTTTCCGGACGGAATATAGGTGACGCCGACCATTTTGCCCTGCTCATATTTGATCGCACTTGTGCGGTAGCGGACAGCAAGTACGGCGTTTTCATAATCATTGTTGATTGCAAAATCAAAGCTTGCCTTGTCGCCCTTTTCGCCGCCGAACGGTTCAAATACCTTGTGTGGCATATGCCATTTTTCGGCGCGGTCACCGAGTCCCGTACCGTTTACAAAGCGGCTGTCAAGAAAGACACCCTTGCGCCGGCCGTCGGCGTTCTGCTCGTCCCACGGACGGGAAACCGCATAGGAATAGTCCGTATACTCCGTCGCCTTGAAAAAGTCACACTTTTCGGGGAGAGTCGCCTTGACAAAAGACGAAACCGGCGTTTCGAGCGAGCAGAAATAGTTGACAACGAAATTTTTGATGTTTTCGCTGTTATTGACAAGCTCGGTTCTCACGAGCGTACTGTCACTGTCAAGTCTTATGTAGGATACGTCGGCGTAAACCTTGTCTTTCCATTCGAGTTCGTAGCGGAAAGCATAATAGCCGTAATCGCTGTCGGATTCCCACGGGTGATAAGCGCTCGGAAGTGTGACGTTCGGCACCCTTATATCGAAGCCCGAAACGGCGGGTGCGACACATACGTCAAACCTTGCCCCGTCAATCTCGCTGTGGTGGATGATGCGCGACACACCGGCGTATTTTTTACTGTACGGACCCCACTTCGGGAAATAATCAAACATAGTATTCATATAAGAAACTTCTCCAAATTTGACTTTACAGACAGGAGCCGGAAAATCGGCTCTGCCTTTAATCAAAAATTATACAGGATAATGAAAGTCAAGTCAATCGGACAAAGTAAATTTTAAACGGCGGTAAAATAACAATTGTGACAACAATGTTACACAAAAATTAGAATTGCCGTATTTTCATAAAATTGTATAAAGTTTAGAAAAAATCTCTTGCTTTTTTTGTGTATGGGTGTTATAATCGACTCAAAGATAATGGCATCACATTTTAAAGGAGGCAATCTTAATGAAAAAAGCATTATCTGTATTTTTAGCGATTTTGATGATGTTCTCGGTTCTCAGCGTAGGCTCTTTCGCCGCCGATGATACCACAGGCTCGTCCGTTGCAACTTCTCCCTGGCATGGTCCCGAAGGCTCAGGTAAACCGGCAAAATACAATCAGGTTGTTATCACCTTCAACCTTAACAGCGGTACTCTGAAGAGCCCCCAGCAGGTTTATGATCTGAACACCGGCACATGGGTTTACACCGAGCCGAAAAACATCGTCGGTACATGGGCAATGGTTCCCCAGAACGATCGTGACATGGTTGCTGACGGCGAACACTTTATTTCTCTTCCCGCTATCAATCCTCCCGCTGACAGACAGTTTGACGGTTGGTATTGCTCCTATGACGGTTCTCTTTACGGCGCAAACGGTCCGTACAGAATTCCGGCAGGTACAGGCGGACAGGTCATTGAGTTCACCGCTCAGTGGAGCCCGGCAGTAGTTGAAGAATCCACCATGCAGAAGGTTATGAAGATCCTCTTCAGCGTCTTCGGCACCATCATCGGTCTTCTCTTCTACGCAGGTGATACCGAAATGGGCATCGCAATGATGGAAAAGATATTCGGCGGCGTTCTCGGCTCACTTTAATCCTTATAATGATACAAAAACGGCAGACCTTCGGGTCTGCTTTTTTTGTGGGATGGTTCTGAAATGACAGAATCAGTCCCATTTTTGATTTTCGGTGTTGTGCGGCTTATCTTGCTTTATCGGGCTTTCAGCTTTTCGATTTTCTCAACGATCCAGAATCGGATTTCGTATTTCGGGTCGCTTTGGGTAAGCGCAAGCTCGTCCTTGTTCAGCACGTCGGAAAGCCCGGTCTGCTTTTTGGCCGCCGAAAGGCAAAGCGGCGGAAACATCACACACCACCAGTTTTTGCCTTCTCCGTTTCCGATGACGACCCGCACGGCATTGTATTGCCCCGCCGGGAGGGTGACGTTTTCGTAGGTTCTGGTCGGAAAGTCGGCTTTCGTCAGTTCGACCCTTACGGGGCAATCATAACCGTTCTTTTTGATTTCTTCTTCTGCGGCGATACGCAGCGCATCAAGATTTGCGGCAATTCTGCGCTCTGCCGTGCCTTTCTGCGTTTCGCCCGAAAGAATGTCCTGCGAACACCTGAGAACGCTGTCACGGACTTTCAGCTTGAGTGCCTGATCCTCTTCACTGTCGGAGACGGCGATCACGTGCAGGCGCAAAACCTTGGTGCGGATGGTTTGACATTCGGTTTCAAAGCCGCAAAAGCTGATGATGACGGCAAGCAGAAACGCAAAAAGAAAGGACAATTCTATTGTATTTCGTTTCATATGTAACTTCACCTCAACCGAAGTCTTGGCAAAGCCGGAACCGTTTATTCAACTGCCAATACAAAAAAACCGAAAGATAAACGCTCGCAATGGTCATAAAGAACCAGGCGAAGCTGAACGACGGGCAGATCTGACCGAGAATATTTCCCGGTTGATTTGAATAATCCCAGACCTTAAGGCTATACTTTCGGTTGACGATAAGTCCGACAACAAATTCGGCGGCGGTGATGACGGCGCAACCGATCAGTCCGCGTACAATCATGCTGCGTGTCCGAAGGGAAAGATTGATATAATAAAGCAGCGTGAAAAGTGCGCCGCCGAGAAGAAACATCGTCCAATGCGTGCGGCCGCGGTAGACAATTTCAATCAGTCCGTACATAAAGCCGCCGATTCCGAAAATGATAATGAGTTGAGCTGTTTTTTCTTTCATATGCCTGTCCTTTCGTATAATGAATGGTTTTGCCCGGTTCCGGTCGCAAGGCGGTCGCAAGTCAACTCCAATGCCGGGGCGGAGAACAATGCGGAATTCGTAATGCGTAATGCGTAATTGCAGTCGCGGGTTACCCCGGTGCTGGCGGGAAGCTGTTCCCCGCAGAACGGATTTTTTCGTGTCGGGAAGTCTGTCGATTATAAGTGGCGGTGGGAACTCCCTCAGTCACTGCGTGACAGCTCCCTCACCAGGGAGCCAATTCTCATCAGCCTGAAGGACGGCAATTGAGCCTCCCTCGTGAGGGAGGTGACGGCGTCAGCCGTCGGAGGGAGTGGGCTAAGCTGAAATTTACCTTGTGCTGACAGAGGGGTTTCTCGCTAACGGTTAGACTCGGTTGATTCCCGTAGGGGCGACCCCGTGTGGTCGCCCGGGTCTGTCCGTCTTTTCCTGTTTACCTGAGATGAAAGGGTTGCCATATTTTGGGCAGCCACATGGGGCTGCCCCTACGCGGCTCACGGCTCGGGCTGTTCGCTTTCAATTAAGCAA
>JALEYA010000100.1 GCA_022779945.1 Oscillospiraceae bacterium
ATGTTATAGAGTGCGCCGTGCGGTTTGACGTGGCGAAGAACGATGCCCTGCGACTTGCAAAAAGCGTCAAGGGCGCCGATCTGATAGGTAATCATCGCTTTGACGTCGGCGGGCGCCATGTTCAGGTTCCGTCTTCCGAAGCCCTGTACATCGGGAAAACCCGGGTGAGCACCGATCGAAGCGCCGTTCGCTTTACAAAGAGCCACGGTTTTGCTCATCACGGTCGGGTCGCCGGCATGAAACCCACAGGCAACGTTCGCCGAGGAGACAAGCGGAATAATCCGGTCATCAAGACCGATTTTATATGCGCCGAAGCTTTCGCCAAGGTCGCTGTTAAGGTCAATTTTATACATAGTTTGTGACCATTCCTTTCCTGTTTTATATCTGTTCGCTTCTCTTTCCTCGTGACCGTGCGCGAGGGAGAATAAGCCGAACGGTAACAAAGGTAACAAAGGAACAAAGTTTCTGTAAACCTCTGTAAATATTTTTGAAATGTTTATAGGAAATCTCTGTTACCTTTGTTCCCAAAGCCCGAAATCCCTTTATTTATAAGGGTTTACGGCGGAACAAAGTGGGTAACAAAGTGGTAACAAAGGTAACAAAGTCCCCGGTTATCCGCTGTTTTGCCGGATTCGCACCGTCTCACTGAGGCTATCTTCGCCCTCACCGCCCGAATAAGAGAGAACGGCAAGAGAGCGAAAAAGAGGAAAATGTCTACATACTACAAGTCTACAAAGTTTTCTTAAACTTATTTTATTTTTTCTGAAGACTTTATAGGGAATTTATGTAGTCTTTGTAGACAAAGTACCGAAAGCCCTCTGTTCATAAGGGTTTGCGGCGTCTACAAAGTTGTCTACAAAGTGTCTACAAAGTCGACTTTGTAGACATATTCCGGCTCATTCCGGTTACGATTTCTCACCGCTGCACCCTTGCCGCTGTCCTGACCGCACCGTGAACTTTTTACGATGCGCCGGGCGATGCAGGCGAGAATAATCCCTACTGCAACAAAGAACAAAGTGAACAAAGATTTCATAAACCTCTGAGAATAATTTTGAAAAGTTTATAGGAAATCTCTGTTGCTTTTGTTGCAGAAGCCTGAAAACCCTTATAAACAGAGGGATTTCCCTGCAACAAAGTGTGCAACAAAGGTGCAACAAAGTGCAACAAAGTCGGCTTCTTCTTTCCTCTTGGGAACGATTCAGAACGCTTTGTCCGCCCGACAGGCATCCGAACGAACAAATGTTCTATCTCTATTGTACATCAAAAATTCCGTTTTGTCAAGTCTCATAATCATTATTATGCACCGACAAACAACCGTCAAGTGAAACGAACCCGAAGCATTGGGCAACCACATGGGGTCGCCCCTACCATTCATTATTCACGATTCATTCGGACGGTCCGTCCGCATCAATCCTTGAGCAGAGAATTTTTCACATCGGTAATAAACATATGCCCCGGTGCATGAGAAATGGCAATCGGCGGCTTTGCGCTCATAACAGCCGACTGCGGCGTGACACCACAGCACCAGAATACGGGAATTTCGCCGTCCTTGATCGTAACACTGTCGCCGAAATCAGGCTTGCCTATGTCCTGGATGCCGATTTTTCCGGGGTCGCCGATGTGGATCGGTGCGCCGTGCACTCTCGGCATGGAAGCGGTAACGGAAACCGCCTTGATCGCCTTTTCGGGCGTCATCGGACGCATACTGACAACGGTTTTTCCGTGGAAGATGCCTGCCGGGACGCAGTCAATATTTGTCAGATACATCGGGACGTTCCTGCCCTCTTCAATATGTCTTACCGGCACGTCAGCCGCAAGAAGCTCGCTTTCAAACGAGAACGAGCAGCCGATCAGGAAGAACACAAAGTCGTCCCGCCAAAGGTGCGAAATGTCGGTATATTCGCCCGTCAGTTCGCCGTATTCATAGACACGGTACTTCGGGATATCCGTCGCGATATCGGCGTCCTTCGCCATATATTTCAGTTCTCTGCTGCCCACGTCGCCGACTTCCAGAATCGGGCAGGACTTCGGATTGCGCTGAGTGAACAGCAAAAAGTCGTACGCCTGCTCCTTCGGAAGAATGAGAAGATTTCCCTGGGCATAGCCGTCGCACATGCCCGAGGTCTGCGTGGTAATTTTGCCCTCACGGATCAGCTGTCTGACCTCATGCGGACTCATTTTTGAGTAATCCATAGTGACACCCTTTCTTATCGTTCAAAATACATCGAATATTCGAAAAGCCGGATTTCTTTTTCGGCGGCCTTGTAAGCCTTTATCGCTTCTTCGGCGGTCACTTTTTGAAAGCGAATCACCGTTCCGGGCTTTGCCTGCGCAATCAGGTGCAGGTCAGAGGAAAGCACGGTGGCGATTTTTGCGTAACCGCCCGTTGTCTGTCGATCCGCCATCATGATGATCGGCGTACCCGAAGCCGGAATCTGAACCGAGCCGGTGGTAACCCCGTCAGAGATGATGTCTACACCGTTTTTGCTTTCGATTTTTTCGCCGTCAAGCCGGATGCCCATGCGGTCGGACTTGTCGGTGACGGTGTAGGTCTTTTCGAAAAAGGTTTCGATCCCCTTTTCGGTGAAGTAGTCGTCCTGCGGACCCAACACGGCACGCAAGGTAATCGACTTTGTGTATTTTACCTCGTTTTTATATTTTCTCTTTCCGACAAAAGCAATATTGACGCTTTGCCGAAGCGGAATCTCGTCGCCTCGTTGAAGCTTTCTGCCCTGAAAGCCGCCGAGCTTACATTTGAGATTCGTGGACATACTGCCCATCACAAGCGGCAGATCAAAGCCGCCCGCCACGGCAAGATAGGCTCTCATGCCGCTGTCGGCACGGGAAAGCGCAAGAACGTCGCCCTTTTTCACTTCGATAGCCTTATACATCGGACATTCTTCGCCGTTTAAGGTCGGCTTCATGTCCGCACCGGTGACGGCAATCACGCTCGTACCGTCAAAAGAGAACGTTCCGCCCATCATCGTCATTTCAAGAACGCCCTCGCCCATTTCGTTTCCGACAAGGATGTTCGCAATTTTCATCGAACGGGCATCCATACAGCCACCGGGAGAAAACCCCGACTGCATATAGCCGAAGCGCCCCGCATCCTGCACAGTCGTAAGCGGTCCGGGAGAGATTACGGAAATTTTCATAGTCGCCCTCCTTTACGCTTCGATGACTTCGACACGGTAGTCTTTGTCGTTTTGTATTTTTTCAAATTCGCTTTCGCTCACAGGGCAAAAACGGATATAATCGCCGGCTTTGTAAAGAATCGGCTCTTCCCTTTCGGGGTCATACGGCTTTACGGGGGTTCTTCCGATCAGCCGCCAGCCGCCCGGAGACGCAAGCGGATAAATGCCCGTCTGCTCGCCGCCGATTCCGACCGCACCTTGCGGGATACTCGTTCGCGGAGAATCAAGTCTCGGGGTGGCGATCCGGCTGTCCATTCCGCCGAGGTACGGAAAACCCGGAAGGAAGCCGAGCATATAAATCAGATAATCCGTACCGGAGTGGATTTTAATGACCTCATCACGGCTGAGTCCCGAATGCTTACACACGTCATCGAGGTCGGGCGAAAATTCCCCCTCGTAACAAACGGGAATAAGGAAGACCCGTCTTTTCCCCGAGCCTTCCTCTTTGTAGCTGTCTATAATTTTTGTCAAAGCCTTCTGAAGCTTTTTGTGGTTCGTCAAAAACGGGTCAAAGTACACGGTCGCCGAGCAAAAAGCCGGCACACATTCCCGGACGCCTTTGACCTTCTGCGCTTCAATTTCACGCACAAAGTAACGAAGCTTTTTGTTGCAGTCCTCGTTGATTTCGGACGAAAAATTGACCGTGACGGCGCTTTCGCCGCAGGGAAGAAATCTGATTGTTTCCATGGCCTTCCCCTCGCTCCTTTCTTTCTTTATTCAGCAAAGAAGCTAAGCTCGTCAACCTTTTCGAACCAGGTCTTGCAGGTTTCACGAAGATTCAATGCGCTTTTTACCATTTCACGCATCAACGACACCAGCGGCATATTGACTTCCGTTCCGAAGCCGTCAATCGCCGGAATCAGCCAGCCGTACATATCGATCATGCCGCTTCGGCAGGCGGTGACCATGGCTTCCTTTTCAAGCTCTGCGGTGTGCATGATCTTTGCGTCCTCTTTCAGGAAAGCGATCGCCGCAATCATCGCATAACAGCCCCAGTCCGAGCAGGTGGCGGTGATGATGTTGTCCGTCTTTGTCCACACGCCGAGTCCGCCCTCGCAGCCGCAGCGGCATTTGCCCTCGCCTGCGTAGGGAATGAACTTATCAAGATGCGGCTTGATGGCTCCCATGCCGATCTCGTTTCCGAGGTCGCCGATTGCGATATTGAGCACGCCTTTTTGGCAAAGCTTATCAAACAGCAGATCCTGCTTGGCTTCATAGTCGGTTACGTCAAGACCGGTTGCGTTGTGATATCTGCCCTTTTCGTTGGCGCCCGGGCACTCAATGCTGATAACGGCGGTCGGATCGTATTTTGCAATCAGCTCATCTGCCATTTCGCCTGCCTTTTCGGCGTCCTTTGTAAAGCAGACAACGCCCATGGAAACCGGCATTTCACGAAGGGCTTCCACATGATCTTTAAAAAGATGCAGTCCGACACACGCCGAAAGATTTTCGACGGCGACAAGGTTTTCTTCGGGGCAAACGATTACCGGCTTGACGTCAAACGCCTTGACAAGCGCACGGCAAAGCAGAACCGAGCTGATAATGCCGTCGGTTTCCGCATGACCGAAGGGACGGAGAACAAAGCCCGTCATAACAAACACAAAATCGCCGGGCTTTAAGGTTTCACAAAGCTTTTCGGCGGCATTCATACAAAGCGGCTTTCCGATAAGTTCTCTGGACGCCTTGTAAAGGATTTTGCAAACGCCGTAGCCTCTCGGGTCAAGGTTTGCAAGGTCATCGAGACTCTGACCTAAGTTTAAAACGGTAAGCTCATGCTGCGTCATACTCTTCCTCCGTGCGTTTCTCAGTCTGTTGCTTTCATGAATTCGTCAAGAACCTCGTCCTGAATGGCTTTGAGAAGCTCGGGGGCTTTTCCGCCGACCTTCTTGCCGTCAATTTCCTCTGCGGCAAGGCAGAGAGAACCGGAGGAGGAAACGATGATTTCGTCCGCATCAAACAGCTCTTCAACAGTGAACGGATATTCGTCAACACCGATACCGAGCTTTTTGCAGGCCTTGATCAGGTGCGCTCTTGCGATACCGGGAAGAATCAGATGATCGGTCGGAGCGGTCTTGAAGATACCGTCCTTGATGATGGAAACGTTGCTGTGGGCGCACTCGGTGACACGGTCGCCTCTGTGGAATACGGTTTCGTCACAGCCGAGCTGTTTTGCTCTTTCGGAAGCCATAACGGAGGGAAGAAGATTGAGCGTCTTGATATTACAGTGAAGAAAACGGGTGTCCTCCATCGTGGTCAGCTTAATCTTTTTGTAGGTATCAACGATATCCTTTTCGGTCAGGGTGATCCAGATGTTCGCTGTCGAGCCGTCGGACGGAAAAACGTGGTTACGGATACCCGTACCTCTTGTTGCCTGCCAGTATACGAACTGATTGCCGCTGTCCATTTTTTGTACCATTTCGTTGAGCAGATCTTTCATCTCCTGCTTGGTCTTGCCGAGATTGATTTTCAGAAGTGCGGCGCTGTTGAAGAAACGGTCGATATGCTCGTCAAGGGCAAAGATCTTATAGTTGCGGCTGTATGTTGCATCATAAACGCCGTCGCCGAAATAAGATACTCTGTCGTTCATCGGGATCATCATGTCTTCGATTTCACCGAATTTACCGTTGTAATAGCCAAGATTTTTCATGGTCAGATTCCTCCGTTGTCTTATAAAAATTTCTTAATTCTATTGAAAGCCGAAAGGCTTTTTTTACCCATAAAAACAGGGCGGCAACTTATTCGGACTCTGACATCTGCAAGCATGCAGACCTCTCCGTCAAAAGCAGGCGCCCTTGCCAAAATTTACTACACTAAATTATATTACCTTGTTCCTCTAAAGTCAACAAAATTATGAACAAAAAGCAGCTTTTTTTCGGTTGAAAATCTTATAAAATGCATAAATATGCGTTTTGCGTTCAATATTATGCCTGTTTGGTCGTGTAAAGGCTACCATACCGGGGTAGTCCGTACACAGGCAGCTGCGTGTGGCGGCCTGAAAACAAGGCACTCTTTCCTTGTAATAAAAAAAGCCGCCCCGAAGGAAACAGCTCTTTTCTGATTTATACGGTCATGCGTCTTCCGATGCCGCATGGATGGGTTGATGTTTATTCTTTCCCCTTGCTGTGAATTGTTCCCGTGCCGCCCTCAACGACGCCGTCCTTTTTCAGCACGGAAAGGATTGTGCCGAAGAAGCATTTAACATCCATAAGAAAGCCCATGTGCTCAACATAGTAACCGTCAAGCCTTGCTTTTTCTTCAATTTCAAGCTCGTCTCTGCCGTGGATCTGCGCCCAGCCGGTAAGCCCGGGACGTACATCATTTGCGCCGTATTTGTCGCGTTCGGCAATAAGATCAAACTGGTTCCATAAAGCCGGTCTCGGGCCGATAACCGCCATATCGCCTTTAAAAATATTGATTAGCTGCGGCAGCTCGTCAAGCGAGGTCTTACGCAGAAACTTTCCGACTTTTGTGATGTACTGATCGGGGTTTTCCAGAAGATGGGTCGGTGTGTCGTGCGGCGTGTCGATGCGCATGGTGCGGAACTTGTAGATTTCGAAATGCTCTTTGTGTATGCCGACTCTTTTTTGCTTAAAGAAAATCGGACCGGGAGAATCCAATTTGATTGCGATAATAAGAATCAGAAACAGCCACGAAAGAAGCAGCATACCCAAAAAGGAAAGAATAATGGCAAGAAGTCGTTTTAATACTTTATGATACATAGCTTTTACCCGTCCGGAAGACGAAAATCCTTTCTTTTAAATTTTTCTGTGTATAAAGATAAAACGCAGTCGTATCCGACTGAATTTTTCACTGTAAATAAGAATAGCACAAATATCGTCCGAATTCAACATAAATCACACAATCGCCTTTTTTGCCGATTTCAGGCGGAATAAACAGACAATTGTTGAACAGGCGGCAAGTTGTCCGCAATAACCCCTTCATAAAATCTAAACTTTTTTAACACATCGGTCATTTTTACTTGCATTTTTCGTTTGTTGTTGGTACAATATAAAAGTTGCATAATCTATAATAATGTTGAAAAACGTAAATCAGTCAGGAGCAGTGATTCATGCATAAAAATGTGTACCATAAACCGACTTTTGACAATATATCCGAGGAGAAACGCAAGAAAATACTGGATGTTGCCGTCAACGAATTTGCCAATCACGGCTTCGAAAACGCAAACATCAACACCATCGCCAAAAAGGCGGACGTGAGCGTCGGCTCGCTGTATAAATATTTCGATACGAAAGCGGATTTATTTCTGACCAGTGTTAATTACGGTGTCAGTTCGCTTGAAAGAATTCTGGCTCAGGTCGTGTCAATGGATGATGACGTTATGATTAAACTTGAAAAGCTTGTCCGTGCGGCAATAAAATACTCAAGGGAAAATACCGTCATGATTAAGCTTTATAACGAGTTCACGACCGAAAATAACGCTGAGCTCGGTGAAAAGCTTGCCGAAAGAATGGAGTCGGTTACCGCCGACGCGTACCGTAAAGCGATTATCAAAGGACAGATCGACGGGGAAATACGGACGGATATCGACCCCGGTATGGCGGCTTTAATGGTCGATAATCTGCTGATGAATCTGCAGTTTTCCTATGCCTGTACCTATTACGGGCGGCGTCTTGGCATCTATGCCGGAAAAGATATCTTTAATAAGGACGATTTTGTTGTTGAAAACGTATTGAGATTTGTAAAAAGTGCTTTGAAGCCCAATATTTATCCTGAAAGGAATGTGAATACATGAACTACGCATTGGCTTATGACATCGGAACAACGGGAGTGAAAACCTGTCTGTTCAAAATTGAGGACGGAATCGAGCTTGTTGCCGCGGCAGTCGAAGGCTATGAGCTTTACGTCTATCCCGACGGAGGCGCTGAGCAGGATCCCAACGAATGGTGGAGTGCGATGTGCAGCACAACAAAAAAACTGCTCAAGGAATCGAAGCTGGATCCGGCTTTGATCGACGGTATTTCGTTCTGTTCCCAGATGCAGGGACTTGTCCTTGTTGATAAGGACGGTCTTCCCGTCAGACGTGCCATGAGCTATATGGATCAGAGAGCAAGAAAACAGCTTAAGGAGAATATGGCGTACGGTCTTCAGATTGCCGGTGCGAACGTGCCGAAGCTTTTGAAATCGCTTCAGATCACGGGTGCCGTTGCCGCGAGCGTCAAAGACCCCGTTTATAAATATCTTTGGGTAAGAGACAACGAACCGGAAAACTTCAAAAAAGTACATAAATGGCTCGACGTCAAAGAAGCTTTGATCGCAAGAATGACCGGTGAATTCATCATGACCGAGGATTCGGCTTTTGCGACGCTTCTTTATGACATCCGCGACGGCAAGCACTGCTGGAGTCCCGAAATCTGCAAAATGCTCGGTGTTGATAGGAAGCACCTTGCCAAAATCATCAAATGTACCGATAAGGTCGGTGGTCTTACCGAAAAAGCGGCCGAAGAACTCGGTCTGAAAGCCGGAACGGTTGTTTTCGGCGGCGGCGGAGACGCTTCTCTGATCGGCGTCGGCGCAGGCTCGGTCGGACTTCATGATACCCATATTTACATGGGCACCTCGGGCTGGGTTTCGACCGTTGTTGACAAGAGCATGGTTGACGCTTCGGCGATGATCGCTGCGATTGTCGGCGCTCAGCCGGATTCCTTCAACTATTTCGCCGAGCTTGAAACGGCGGGCAAGTGCCTGGAATGGGTCAAGGATCATCTTGCTCTTGATGAAATCGGCATCTATCTGAAAAAGACACACGTCGCCGAAGATATGGAAACACAGTATACGAATCTTTATCAATACCTTTCCGATGTCATACAAAAGGTTCCGGCCGGTTCAAACGGTGTTATCTTCACGCCGTGGCTCCACGGTAACCGCTGTCCGTTCGAGGATCCGAACGCAAAGGGAATGTTCTTTAACGTAAGCTTAGAGTCCGGCAAATCCGAGATGATCCGTGCGGTTGTCGAGGGCGTTTGTATGCATATGCGCTGGATGCTCGAAACGCAGGAAAAGAAAACCAAGACGTCGGATGTTGTCCGCTTTGTCGGCGGCGGCGCACTGACCGATTCCACCAGTCAGATTCTTGCCGACTGCTTAGGAAGAACGGTTGAAACCGTTGCAAGTCCCCAGAACGTCGGTTCGGTCGGTGCGGCGGTTATCATTGCCGTAGGCTTAGGCATCATTGATTCCGTTGCCGATGCCGGAAAGCTGATTAAGGCAGAAAAGATCTTTAAGCCGAACACACAGCACAAGGCGGCTTACGACAAGAATTACAGCGTTTACAAGCAGCTTTATAAGGCGAACAAGAACAACTACAAGATTCTCAACGGCTGATAAATTCATGGGGCTGACGCATTTAGCGCAGAACAAAAAGAAAAATGCTGAAATTTAAAATGAAACCGTTGCATTTTTCTTTTTTAACCGTTTTTTCACCCGCTTGCGGTATCAACATACCGCTTCGGGGGGGAAGAAAACGGTTTCTGCATCGAAATGCGACAGCCCCCTTTTTTTGAAGAGAAAAAATCATTACAAATCGAAAAGCAGGAAAACTCTGACGGTGCAAAAGCCGCTCCGGAATCCCGGCGGATTGCAAGCCGTTTTTGGCGGTTCCTTCGTACCTGACCGATGAAAGATATCGTGTATTTGCCGCATAGACACCGTTAATCGGCCTATAATAATAGCATAATAAAAAATGAAATCCAGAGGGAACCATTATGGAATCAGTGTGGCATGAAGAAACGAAACTGCCTTCTTTTCAAAAGCTTCACGGCGATATTCACACCGATGTGCTGATTATCGGCGGCGGAATTGTGGGAATCCTTACGGCATATTTTTTGAAAGCAGCCGGTGTTGACTGCGTTGTCGTCGAAAAAGGCAGAATCTGTTCGGGTACAACGGGAAACACGACCGCAAAAGTCACAAGTCAGCATGGACTGATTTATTCGAAGCTTTTAAAAAGCGTCGGCAAAGAAAATGCGCGTAGGTATCTTTCGGCAAACGAAAATGCGTTAAGACGGTATGAAATCATGAGTCGGAAAATCGACTGCGATTTTGAAATCAAAGACAGCTTTGTTTATTCCGTTGACAACAAAAAGAAGCTTGAGGACGAAATGCAGGCACTTGCCGAAATCGGGTTCAAAGCAGATTTTACCGAAAGTATTCCGCTTCCGATTAAAACCGTCGGGGCGGTTCGTTTTCCGAATCAGGCGCAGTTCAATGTGCTGAAGTTCCTTTCCGCCGTTTCACAAGATCTTCCGATTTTCGAAAACACCTTTGTCCGGGAAATGATCGGCACCGATGCCGTAACGGACAACGGACGCATATCGGCAAAAAAGGTTGTCTGCGCAACCCATTTTCCGTTTATCAACAAGCACGGACTGTACCCTTTCAAGTTGTATCAGCACCGCTCATATGTGATCGCGCTTGCTGACGCAGAAAACGTGAACGGTATGTACGTTGACGAAAATAAAACAGGGATGTCGTTTCGCAACTATAACGATTTGCTGCTTATCGGAGGCGGCGGTCACCGGACGGGGAAAAGCGGAGGCAACTGGAACGAGCTTCGCCGCTTTCAAGCACTTCATTATCCGAACGCAAAGGAAAAATTCTTCTGGAGTGCGCAGGACTGCATGAGCCTTGATTCGGTTCCCTACATCGGCCGCTATTCCAAGAACACGCCTGATTTTTTCGTAGCAACCGGATTTAATAAGTGGGGAATGACGAGCTCGATGGTTGCGGCGGAAATCCTTTGCGATCTGATAACGGATAAAAAGAACGACTTTGCCGGGCTTTTTTCGCCGTCAAGAAGCATGCTCAGACCTCAGCTTGCCGTCAACGGCTTCGAAAGTGTTGTCGGGCTGTTAACGCCGTCCGGAAAACGCTGTCCGCATCTGGGCTGTGCGCTCAAATACAACAAAGCTGAGCATTCATGGGACTGTCCGTGCCACGGATCACGATTTTCCGGAAGCGGAAAAGTGCTTGACAATCCCGCCAACGGAGACTTAAAAAAATAGGAACTGCCGCATCGGACGACAGTTCCCTTTTTATTACTTGTATTTCTTCGCACAGATTCCGCACGGCTTATATCCGGCGGCTTTGATCTGACTTACGGTACCTTTCATCGTTCCCTTGTTTTTGGCCGACATTCTTTTGACGGCACTGCAGGAGGACGAAACGTGAAAAACTTTTG
>JALEYA010000106.1 GCA_022779945.1 Oscillospiraceae bacterium
CGGATTATCGATAGTCCCGATGAAGCCGATAAGGACAGCACGGTGGTCATCAGAGCGCACGGAATCACGGTACAAACCAGACAGCGGCTTGATGAGCTTGGCATAAAATATGTGGATACGACCTGTCCGTATGTGATGAAAATTCATAAGATCGTCGGCGAGAATACAAACGAAAACAATGTGCTTCTGATTGCCGGAGACGACAGACACCCTGAGGTCTGCGGCTTCCGCAGTGTGGCAAAGGGTGCGTCTTATGTTATCAAAACGCTTGATGAAGCTGAACAGCTGTTTGAAGGAAACAAAGAATTGTTCCAAAAAGAGATAATTCTCGTCTTTCAGACAACTTTTTCTGTCGAAGAGGGCAAAAAAATACTAAAATTTTTAAAAAAAGTATGTACAAAAGCAATTTGTTTTGATACAATATGTAAAGCGACTCAAAATCGGCAGCAGGAAGCTTTGGAAATGTCAAAGCACTGTGACGCCATGATTGTGGTAGGCGGGCATTTCAGCTCGAATACCGTAAAGCTCAGGTCGGTATGTGAGAAGAACTGTCCGACTTTTCTTATTGAAAGCGCAAAGGAACTGTATGATATTGACTTGAGCGCTTTTCGCCTGATTGGGGTAACAGCAGGGGCTTCGACTCCTGCACGTATAATAAAGGAGGTACATATTACTATGTCCGAAATCTTAAACAATGAAAACAAAACTTCCGATGACATTTACTTTGTAAAGGCAATGGAAGAAAATTCCGAAGGTGCGGTGAACACCGAGGCTCACGTTGAAGGAATTGTCGTGGGTATGACACCCAGTGAAATACAGGTTGACACCGGCCGCAAGTATGCCGGATTTGTCCCCGCAGAGGAGTACAGCAACGATCCGTCCGCTGACTACCAGAAGGAACTCAAAATCGGCGACAAGATCGATCTTATCATCATGAAGACCAACGATTCTGAAGGCACTATGATGCTTTCCAAGCGCCGTTTTGACGACAAAAACGCCTGGGAAAAGATCGTTGAAGCATATGACAACAAGGAAATCCTTGAAGCTACCATCGCACAGGCCGTAAAGGGCGGCGTTCTCGCTTATCCGAAGGGCGTTCGCGTCTTTATCCCCGGTTCGCTTCTCGGCGTACCCAAGGGCTCCGAGCTTTCCGATTCCGTCGGTCAGACCGTGAAGCTTCTTATCATCGAAGCCGACAAGCAGAAGAAACGTGCCGTCGGTTCGGTTCGTGCCGCAAGAAATATCGAGCGCAGCGAAAGCTTCGAAAAGGTATGGCAGGATGCTGAAGAAGGCAAGGAATACATCGGTACCGTTAAGTCCATCGTACCGTACGGTGCATTTGTTGACATCGGCGGAGCCGAAGGTATGGTTCACATCTCCGAGCTTTCCTGGAAGAGAATCAAGAATCCGTCCGAGGTTGTTTCCGTCGGCGACGAAATCAAGGTTTATATCAAGGCTCTTATCGAAGAAGACGGCAAGAGAAAGATCTCCCTCGGCTATAAGACCGCTGACACCAATCCGTGGGAAATCTTCATCAGAAATAACGAAGTCGGTTCTGTTATCGACGTTAAGATCGTAAGATTCTGCACTTTCGGTGCTTTTGCCGAAATCAGCGAAGGTCTTGAGGGTCTTATCCACATTTCACAGATCGCGAACCGCCACATCGCTTCTCCGAAGGACGAGCTTACCATCGGTGAGGTTGTCAAGGCGAAGGTTATCGGTATTGACACCGAAAAGAAGCACGTCAACCTTTCCATCCGTGCTCTTCTTGAAGATGACGAGCCGGTAGAGGCTGCTGAAGAAGCTACAGAGGAAGTCGCTGAAGAGGCTGCTCCCGCCGCTGAAGAAGCTGCTGAGGAAGCCACTGAAGAATAATCTGTAATTTTACAGATATATTGATAAAAAGGGAAATACCGGTGAAAGTCCGGAGCAACAGCCATTACCGTGATCAGCGTTTGCTGTCAGTCGGAATACCTTTTCAAAATCATCATTTATTTCGGGCAATCGGGAAATAATGAGAATAACAGTCATATGGATGCCCTTTTGCTTGTAAAAGGGCATTTTATGCTTTTTTTGGAGGAAAATATATGAAGAAGATAGTATCATTTTTGCTTGCGGTACTGATGCTGATATCGGTTGTCTGCGTTTTTGGTACGGCAGTCAGTGAGTCGAGAAAAAACATTTTCAGCTATCCGATGCCGATAACGTCAAGACAGACGGCGCAAAGATTTACCAAGTCGTTCGGAAGCGGCTATAAAAACGCACCGACTCCGCCGCTGGTTGTCGGAAACACGCTGATTGTCCTTTCCGGTAAGACGATCTATAAGCTTGACAGCGAAAAGGGTAAAGTTCTTGCGAAGGCTTCGATGTATTCTTCTGTCGGCTTTGCGACGACAAGCCCGACGTATTACGGCGGCGTGATTTATGCACCCTTGGATAACGGTGTGGTGCAGGCGTTCAATTATAAAACGCTTGAGTCACTCTGGATCTATCAGGATGCGCTTGGCGGACAGGCTTTGTGCCCGATCACCTATGACAGCGGCTATCTTTACACCGGCTTCTGGCGCGGAGAAGAAAACTATGCCAACTATGTGTGCCTGACTGCCAAGGATGAAAACACCAAGAAAACCAACGAAAAGAAGTCGCCCGTCTGGGTCAGAAAGAACAAGGGCGGATACTATTGGGCAGGCGCCGCCATTTCCAAGAGTTTTGCCGTGTTCGGCTGTGATAACGGCAAGTCGGACGGCACAAGTACGTCAAGAATCATCTCGGTCAACAAGAAAACAGGTAAGCTTGCCGGCACGCTTTCGGTAAAGGGCGATATTCGCAGTGCAGTTACTTATTCTGCCGACACCGGACGCTACTATGTTTCCAGCAAGGCAGGCTACGTCTATCAATTTAAAATGAATGAAAGTACCGGTGCTTTTTCGTCGCTTCGCTCGTTCAAGGCACCCGGAGAGGTGACGGCCACCCCCGTGATTTATGCCGGTCGTCTTTACGTCGGCGCACAGAACGGTCAAAAGGGTCAGCTTCTTGTTCTTGACGCTTCAACGCTGAAGAAAATCTATCACGCCGATGTTGACGGCTATCCGCAAAGTGCGGTGACGGTTTGCAATGCGTATTATAAGGACAGCGGAAAAATATATGTTTACGCAACCCTGAACAATAATGTCGGAAGTGTTGTCGTTCTTGAAGACAGCGTCGGTCAGAAGAGCGGAAAGGCGACCGTTCTTTATAAACCCGGCGAGAACAAAAGACAGTATTGTGTCAGCCCCATTTCGGTCGCTTCGGACGGCACGTTGTTTTATAAAAATGATTCGGGCTATATTTTCGCCGTTGAAAAAAGTGACCATTTTAATGTGATCAACGAATTTTTGATCAAAATGATTACCCTATACGAAAGCATTATGAAGTCCTTGGGCTTTTGATTATAAGAGAGCCTCTGACGCAATTACAACGGATCAATTGAATCAGAGTTGATTTAGGAAGGGGAGGCTTGTTCCGTTTGAAAATGATGAAAGGATCCGGACTGAAAAATACACATCCCGTTGTCGGATTTATCTTTTTTCTTTCGGTTTTCATTCTGTCTTTGTCAATGAGTCATCCTGTTGTGGCGGTGAGCTGCTTGCTTGCCGCCGCCGTCTATGACCGATATCTGAAAGGAAAAAAGGCGGCAAAGGGGATTGTCCTTTCCGTTGTTCCCGTTATTCTTTTTGTTCCGCTGATTAACGGGATGTTCAGCCATTACGGGGTGACGGTTTTATTCGTGATGAAAAGCGGTAACAATTTCACGCTCGAGGCGGTTTTGTACGGTCTTTTTCTGGCTGTGAAGTTCTTGTCTGTGATGCTGTGGCTTGACTGCTTCAACGAGATCATCGACGGCGATAAATTCGTTTATCTGTTCGGTCGGTTTTCACCCCGACTTGCTCTCGTTATTTCGATGACACTTCGGTTTATTCCGATGCTTAGAGACGGCTATGCCGAAATTGAAAACGCGGGCAGGGGGATCGGTCTTTCCGGTGCGGATAAGAATTTGATGAAAAAGTTCAAAGCTTCGGTGCACAAGCTGTCTGTATTGATTACATGGGTGCTCGAAAGCGCGATTGATACCGCATATTCCATGAAAGCGCGCGGTTATGCCGTAAAAAGGCGAAGTGCATACAGCAAGTACGTTTTTACCCTTTATGACGGATTGGCGGCGGCGACAACGGGGCTTCTTTTCGCGCTGTCGTGTTTGGCCGTTTTCGGGCTGAAGGCTATATACAATCCGATTCTTGAAATCGAGGGCTTCGGTTTGTCCGATGTCTTATCCTTTGCGGCATTTTTACTGCTTTGTCTGTTTCCGTATGCGCTCGACCTGCGCGAAAAAAGTCTTGTGAAGCCCTATCAAGAAAGGAAGCCCGACGGGTATTGGATGTATGGATAATTTTGATTTTGAAATTGAAAATCTGCGCTTTTTTTATCCCGGTGAAAAGGTTCCGGCACTCGATCAGATCAGCTTCGGTATCAAGCCCGGTGAATTTGTCCTGATAACCGGAAGAAGCGGAAGCGGCAAAACCACACTTTTGCGGTCTTTGAAGCCGTCGCTTTCTTTCGAGGGAGAATACAGCGGCAAACGGAAGCTTTTCGGAAAAGAGATTTCAGCACTTACGGCGGAAGACGAGGCGCAAAAAATCGGCTTTGTTCTTCAGAATCCCGATTTTCAGGCGGTCACGCACACCGTCAGAAGCGAGCTTGCGTTCGGGCTTGAAAATCTCGGGTATGAACCGCCGATAATCCGCATGAGAACGGCGGAAGCCGCGGCCTATTTCGGCTTGGAGGATATTTTTGATACGCCGCTGTCCTCTCTTTCGGGCGGTAAGCTTCAGCTGGTGTGTCTTGCGAGCATCATCGCCCTGCATCCGAAGGCGATCCTTCTCGACGAGCCGATTTCGCAGCTGGATCCGATGACCTGCGACAGCTTTATCGGTGCGCTCAAGCGGCTCAGTCTTGAAAATTCAATAACCGTGATTATCAGTGAGCACAGACTCGAAAAGGTTTTGCCGTTTGCTGACCGTATCATGGTGATGGAGGACGGAAAGCTGACCTATGATGCCCGTCCGTGCGATTTGACACAAAAGGTGCTTGAAAAAAACGACTTTCTGCGGTTTGCCGTTCCGTCGTCGGCAAGAATTATCGGAAGGCTCGGTATGAATCCGGGCTCGGCCCTTACGGTGAGAGACGCAGGCAGACTGCTTGACGCTTCGTTCCGTAAAGAACCTGAATTCAGACGAATTGAGCACCGCAAACGATCAGACGGAAATTCACCGGCGGCTGTCGAAATGAAAAATATCTGTTTCTCCTATGACGAAAGCAAAAGAGTGTTGAACGGCTTCAATCTGAAAATCGGGCAGAACCGTTTTTTTGCCCTGATGGGTGCCAACGCCGCAGGAAAGACAACTGCATTAAGGCTCATGAGTGGAATTTACCGTTTGAATGCCGGAAAGATCGAGCTTTTCGGGCGGAATATCAAAAAATACAGCGACAAGGAGCTTTATCGGGGAACGGTAGTGCTTCTTTCTCAAAAGGTGCATATGCTGTTTGCCGGCAATACGGTGGAAGAAGATTTGCGGCGTGTGCTTGACGGCGAAGAGCTGCCGCAAGAAGAAAAGGAAAAGCTGTTTTCGCAAACGGTGGAGTTTTTTGATCTTGAAAAGCTTCTCAGCCGTCACCCGTATGATATCAGTCAGGGCGAGATGCAAAAAGCCGCTTTTTGTATGGCACTGCTCAGACGACCGAAGCTTCTTTTGCTTGACGAGCCGACAAAGGGAATGGACGCGCTTTTTAAAAGAGAACTCGGAGAAAAGATAAGAAATCTTGTCAAAAACGGCATGACCGTGGTCGCCGTTTCACACGACAACGAGTTTTGCGCCGAATACTGCGACGAATGTGCGTTTATCTGTGACGGAATTTGCAGTCAGCCGCTTCCGGTCGGGGATTTTTTCTCGGGCAACTTCTTTTATTCCACGGAAGCCAACAAAATTTCACGGCATATTTTTGAAAACGCTGTGACGGAAGCGGAGGTGCTTGCGCTTTGCCAAAAAAATCAACACTGCCGCTGATTGTGTCCCTTGTCTGCTTTCTGGGTTTGTGTCCGCTCGTTGCGGTTCTGGGGATACTGTTTTTCGAAAGCCGCAGTTACTATTTAGTCGCCGTGGTCATGATCGTTATAGCGATCGTTCCGTTTTTCTTTCATTTTGAAAAACGGAAGATGAAAACGAGCGAGCTTGTCACGGTTGCGGTGATGATCTCGATTTGTGTTGTCAGCCGCATCTTTTTTATTTTTCTGCCGCAGGTGAAGCCGATGTGTGCGTTTGTCGTTGTCACGGGGTGTACTTTCGGCGCAAACGTCGGTTTTGTGACCGGTGCGCTTTCGATTTTTATTTCGAATTTTGCTTTCGGTCAGGGCATGTTTACCCCGTTCCAGATGCTTGCCATGGGACTTGTCGGCTTTCTTTCGGGTGTGATTTTTTATAAAAAGGATGCGGTTAAAAACCGACTGACGGTTTCCCTGACCGGTGCGGCGCTTTGCTTCTTTTTGTACGGCTTCATCGTGGACACCTGTTCGGTACTGATGCTCGATGCGGTAAAGTCATGGAAAGAGGCGGTCGGAATCTACGCTTCGGGAGCTCTTTTCAATCTGATTCATGCGGCGGCAACCTTTCTTGTTCTGATGATTGTGATCAAGCCGATGAACGATAAGCTTTCAAGGCTTCGGATCAAATACGGAATATTTGCCGATCAGTTAAATTATTCTTAAAAAATTTTGGCGTTGATTTGTTACTATTGCCGAAATCATCGGATATCTCTTGAAACTTTCTCTTTATATGAGTATAATTATGAAGATATAGTTTGCTATCGGCGTGCTATATTTTTATTAAATGAAAGGAAGATACATATGAAAGCATTAAAAAAATCAGTCTCACTTCTGTTGGCTCTTATCATGCTGATGAGTGCCTGCTGTGCTTTCGCTTCGGCGGCAAGCGACATCAAGGTCAATGTCAGAATCGAGGGCATTAACGACAAGCTGTTTTACGGCAATGTTACGGTTCCGTCGGGTGCAACCGTTCTTGACGCCATTAAGCAGGCGGACAGCGTCAGCAGTAAAATCAAAGTGACCGTCAAAAACGGTGCATATGGTGCCTATGTTACTGCCGTCAACAATGAAAAGGAAAAGACCTTCGGCGGATATGACGGCTGGAATTACCGGGTAAACGGTGTGGATCCGAGTGTCAGTATGGATAAATATAAAGTTAAATCCGGCGCAAAGATTATTCTTTATTACGGCGATCCTTACGGAAAAGGAATGCAGTACCCGGTAGCCGATACTTCCATGCTTGCCGCCGGTTATCTGTCGTTCAAGAGTACCGATACCGTTTACAGAGCGGACGGCACGACCAAGACGACCGAAAGCATCATCACCGGCTATATTCTTGAATGGGGACTTGGAAACGGTGCCACCGTTGACCTTTATCCCGACGAAAACGGTCTTGTGTACATCGACAAGGAGTTTCTGACAAAAGGCGAACATTCGGTGCAGATCATCAAAACCGATGATTCGGGCATGCCTCTCGTTCTGCGTTTTGCTCCGGATTACATGATTAACGTCACGGAGATTGCGGACGAAAAGTCGGACAATCCCACGATCAATGCGATTTATGAGATGAGAGATTTTATCGAGCAGATCATAGCCTTTATCAAAGAGCTTGTTAATGTGTTCCAAAACATTAAAATTGACATTTAATGCAGCTTAGAGGTTGACCTAAAACAAAACAGGTGGTTTCGTCTGAAATCACCTGTTCGTTTATTTTGAGGGGATTATATCTGATTGTCTGCTGACTCTTCATCAAGCCCGAGAATCTGCTCGGCTTCTTTCGATTCGATTTCGCCGGCGGATTTCAGCTTCTTCTGAATGATTCCGTTCCGGCTTTGCGCGTCATCGAGGCTCTTTCCGGCCTCGTTTATTTTTTTGCGTGCTCGTTCCAGAAGAATACCGAATTTATCATATTGCATTCTGGCAGCCGCAAGAAGATCTCTGACCTGCTTGGCTTTTTCGTTGACCGCAACGGCTTTGAAGCCGACCGAAAGGGAAGTGAGAAGTGCCGTGATGGTTGACGGACCGGAAATCAGGACATTATATTGTGTCTGGCATTTTTCGGCGACTGCATTTTCCGACGACAGCGCCTCGTTATACAGTCCCTCGGTGGCAAGATACATGATGGCGAAAGGCGTTGTCTCCGGTTCGTTGATGTATTTGCTGATTTCCTTTGCCTGCGCAAGAATACGGGCTTCGAGCGCTTTTCTTGCGGCCGAAGCTGCGGCTTCGTCACCCTCGTCCGCCGCTTTGCAAAGTCTTATGTAATCTTCAACCGGGAATTTCGAGTCAATCGGCAAAAGGGTGTATTCGCCGCCGGTTTCGCCCGATGGGATTTTTACTGCAAATTCAACGATTTCACGGCTTGACCGGTTTGGCATCGCGTTTTTTTCGTACATACCCGGAATGGTGTCCGAAAGAATCGTGTCAAGCTGAACCTCCGCCCAGGTGCCTCTTGTTTTGACGTTTGTCAGAACGCGGTTGAGTGCATTGACGTTCTGGGTGACATTTCCCGAAAGCACTTTCATCTCGCCTAAGGATTTATAGACATTTTCAAGTTGTTCGCTGACCGAACGGAACGAGGAGTTGAGCCTTGAAGTCAGCGTCTCGTTCAGCTTTTCGTCAACGGTACTGCGTATGCTTTCAAGGCTTTTTTCGTTGCTGTCCCGTATTTTTTCAAGACTTTGCGCAATCGCCTGCGTGGCCTTTGCGTTGAACTCAAAATTGTCCCGGGCTGTTTTTTCGATTCTCTGACTCATCTGATTGATTGCC
Source organism: Oscillospiraceae bacterium (assembly GCA_022779945.1). Classification (GTDB taxonomy): domain Bacteria; phylum Bacillota; class Clostridia; order Oscillospirales; family Acutalibacteraceae; genus UBA6857. The sequence continues at coordinate 8,906 of JALEYA010000106.1, forward strand.
GTGTTGATTTCCTGCCGCTGTGCACTTTGACTTTGCGTGTTTTCAAGCCGGCTTTGAGAAAACTGACGTTCAAGCTGCTGGCTTAAAGAAAGGAAAGCCTTATCGGTGTTCTCTTTGATTTCGTCGACGGTCTGATTTTGCCCGTAATCTTTGCTGTTTTTCGACTTTAGCAATAAAACAAGCATGATTACGCATATAATAAGAAGCAGACAGACCAGAACCGACAGAATAAGGCTGATTGATTCGAAATTCATATGGAACCCTCCCGTGTTGTTTCGGACATTATATCATATTTTAAGTCCGATATACAGGATTTTGAATAAAGGAACCTCTGAATAAATCACAGCAAATGCTTTGATGTACAGCTTACTTGCAAATTTTTCGCCATATCGCACAAAAACTGCTTGAAATCCGCCAGGATTCCTGCACAGTTTTTGCACAATCTGACAAAAAATTTGACGGCGCAATCTGCACATCAGATTTAATCAGAGCTTCCTAAGATAATCTTGTTGCAACTATTTCAGTCTTTGTCCGGCTTGATTAAAACGAAAGGAAAGGCGGCTTCGGCTGCCAGGAAAAGTTATGGTAAAACGGCTGATCAGCGTTTTTATTTGTATATTACTTATATTATTGCCCTTGGCGTCCTGCTCGTCCGACGGGGCAGGGAAGCAGCTTATTACACCGATTGACACCGCGCCCGAATATCTCGATCCGCAGATCGTTTCCGAAATCGGCGCAAGAAATATTATTGCCAACTGCTTTGAGGGGCTTGTCGGGTTGGACGAAAACGGGAACATTGTCCCAGCCGCCGCCGAGAATTATGATGTTTCCTCCGATAAACTGACCTATACGTTTCATTTGCGGACAGATGCAAAATGGCGTGTGACGGCCGACGCGGGCAAAACGATCGGTGAAAACTATAAAGACACGTTTGACTATGCGATAACGGCGGACGATTTTGTGTTCGGTTTGCGGCGTGCTCTTCAGCCGGAGACAAAGTCACCGTATGCGCACGCTTTGTTCTGTATCGAAAATGCCGAAAAGGTGTATTCGGGCGAGCTTTCGTCGGACAGACTTGCTGTCAGCGCCATTGACGATCACACCTTGATGATCACGCTTGAAAGACCCGACCCCGACTTCCTTTATACGCTGATGTCACCGGCCTGTATGCCGTGCGATGAAGTGTTTTTCGAAAAAACCGCCGGTCGGTACGGCCTGTCGACACAATATCTGATTTATAACGGTCCGTTTTATATCAGCACTGTTACGGATAACGCTGTGATTGCCAAAAAGAACGAAGACTATCATTCGGCTCCTTCGGTAAAACCGGCTTCTATTTATTTTACGATCAACAGCGAACAGGAAACACGAGCCAAAAAGGTCAAGGACGGAACCTATGAAGCGTCCTTGCTGACAGCTTCGCAGGCGGACGAACTCAGCCGCAATAAGGGTATTACCGTTCTGCCGTTTTTAAGCGGAGAATTATCTTTGATTTTCAACTGCCGCGACGAGATTCTTACCAACATCGATATCCGTCGGGCGATCAGTCTTTCATTTGACAAAAAGCCGCTTTTTGAGCTGACGGGTCTTTCCGCCGCCTCCGGTGTGATCCCGGGCGGGCTTCGGTTCGGTGATGAATCGTACCGGAAAAAAGCTGCTTCTTTTGATCTTTCTGCGAACGAAAAAGCCGCCGGAAAACACCTGAAAACCGGTCTTGAAACACTGGAAGCCGACGATGTGGAGCTTACGATTCTTTGTGCGGTCGAATATGAAAATGCGGTTCGGGCGGTGATGCAGAACTGGCAGTCGCTTTTCGGCGTCAGCTTCAATATCGCCGTTGAAGCGGTCGAAAGTACCGAGCTTTCAACAAGAATCAAAAACGGAGAGTATCAGCTTGCCCTTTGCAATCTGCGCTATCCTGATTCCTCGGCATTCAGCGCCGTTTACCGCTATACTTCCTTTTCGAGGGACAACATTGTCGGTCTTGATCAAAGGCAGTACGACAATATTGTGAAAAAAATCAAGGCAAGTCAGACCGAACGAGAGTCCATTGAAGCCATTCAGGAAGCGGAAGCCTACCTGATTTCGTGTGCGGTTGTGGTTCCGGTTTGTGAGACAGACGTATATATCGGTCTTGCAAAAGGTGTACAGGGAATCATCTTTTCTCCTGCCGGTGATACCATGTATTTCAGATATGCCGTTAAAAAATAAGTGAAGGCGAAGTCCTTTTATGTGAAACGAAATCCGCTCCATGCCGAAAGCTGAGAGCGGATTGTTTGTTTTTGAGATTGCTTTTCGTTTAACCGACCATAATCTTCCCTTCGGGGAGAACCGTGGTTGATGACTTTTCTTCGCGTACGTTTAATGCGGCGATAAAGCAGATCGGGCCGAGTCTTCCGATGTACATTAAAGCGATCAGTGCGCAAAGACCGATTTTTCCGACCTGAGCCGTGATACCGCTTGAAAGACCGACCGTTGCAAAGGCAGAAATGCCTTCAAAGAACACGTCAATACCGTCGGCATCCGGCAGGTCGATCAGAATGAAGCAAACGGCAATGAAAACGCCGACAAGACCGAGCATGGCAATCGACATGGATTTATAAACAACTTTTCTGTCGACCTTTTTGCCGAAAATGACGGTGTCGCCTCTGTTCTTAACAACGGAAACGACGGTCATTGCGATAACGGCAAAGGTGGTGACCTTGATTCCGCCGCCGGTGGAGCCGCTTCCGGCGCCGATGAACATCAGAAACATCATAATGATTTTGGTGACGTCGTGCAAAGAGGCGATATCGACCGAGCAAAAGCCGGCTGTTCTGGTTGTGACCGACTGGAAGAGGGCGGCGGTGAACTTTTCCCCCGCGGAAAGCTTTCCGAGTGTCAACGGATTCGAGTGCTCAAAAGTCAGCACACTGACAAAACCGACCAGAATCAGGATCAGGCTTGTTACGGTAACGACTTTTGTATGAAGTGAAATGTGCCTGGTTTTTCGGAAATGAAGAATGTCATAAAATACATAAAAGCCGATTCCGCCCGTAATGATCAGAGCCATCACGACATACATGACAAGCGGATCGCCGTTATAGTTTATCAGTGAGCCGTATTCTTTTTCGATTCCGAAAAGGTCAAAGCCGGCGTTGCAGTACGCCGAAATAGCCGTAAAGACCGAGACCCAGATTCCTTTTGAACCGAGCTTCGGAACGAACCGTATGCACAAAAGAAGAGCACCGGTCAGCTGACAGACAAAGGCGGTGGTGACAATGGTTCTGACAAGGGATTTTACCTGAGACAGTACGTCAAGATTGGTGTATTCCTGCGCCAGTCGGATACTTCTGAAGCCGCTTCGTTTCTGGAAGGTAAAAAGCAAAAAGGTTGCAAAGGTAACCATGCTGATTCCGCCGATTTCGATCAGCACCGCTAAAAGCACCTGTCCGTATCGGGAAAGGGTAACGGCGGGGTCGATGACGGTAAGACCCGTTACGCAGACGCTTGAAGTCGCCGTGAAAAGTCCCGTGAAAAACGAAAGTCCTTTTCCGTCACGAGTCATGAACGGCAGCGTAAACAGGAACGAGCCGACAAGAATCAAGGCTAAAAAGCTAAGTGCAATCACGGTGGCCGGGCGCAAAGCCCGGGAAGATTTCGATTTGAGTATTTCCATATTGTTTTCCTCCGATTGTCATTTATTATAGCACATCTTTTTATACTTTTAAAGTCTTTTCTTTTATTATAGCTCTTGACGTGACGGGCGGATAAATGCTATCATTAAAAAAATAAAAAGATTGAGGAGAGAGGTATTTATGTTCAATGATTTTAAGTCGGACGGCTTTATGCTGATGCTTGTTATTGCCGTCATCATCTTTGTTACGGGGCAGTCGCTGTTCTTCCTGATCAAGGCGTTAAAGCGGGGAAAACAGCTCGGTCTCAGCCGTGACAGTCTCAAAAACACGATCACGTCAAGTGCGGTTTTTTCGATTGCGCCGGCTGTCGGAATCGCTGTGACGGTGCTTGTGCTTTCCGTTGCACTCGGTTACATATTGCCGTGGATCCGGCTTTCGGTTATCGGAGCAATTCAGTACGAGGTGCCGGCCGCCGAAGCCGCCATTGAAGCCGCCGGTGTATCGGGCGGTATCGGACGCGAAATAACCGACCCGAAAACGTTTGCTACCGTTGCGTGGGTTATGACGCTCGGAAGTGTTCTTCCGTTGGTTCTGATTCCGATTTTTCTCAAGAAAATCCAGAAGAGTATCAGCGGCGCTGTCAACAAAAATGCCAAGTGGGCCGACACGATGTCCGCGGCGGCGTTTATCGGACTGATTGCCGCCTTCTTAGGCCGCGGAATTGCCGGACTCGGCGAAAAGACCGAAGTGGGAGCGGAAATTTACGGTGACGGCGCGGGTGTGCTTTCACTTGTTGCGATTGTTTCGTCCGTTGTGTATATGCTGATTCTTCAGCTGCTCAATAAAAAGCTGAAATGGAAATGGCTCGATGCGCTTGCAATGCCGCTGAGTATGCTTCTTGCGATCGTAACTGTTTTTCTTGTTGCCCACTTCCTGCCCGATGTTGCCAAAATCGAGTGGAGATATTAAAGAAAGGAGAATGAAAAAATGAAAAAAAGAGAATATATTGATTCTGTCCATTTTTACGGAAGAATATGGTGCATTTTGGCACTTGTCGTCTTTCTTATGGTGCCGACGGCCATGTGTCTTCATTTCGGCGTCTGGCCCGAGGCGGGAATCGTGCTCAAGGGCTTAGGCTCGGTTGCGATTCTGTTTTATCCGACGGCGGTCATTGAAGTGGTTTCCTATGCGCCTTTGCTCGGAGCGGGCGGGACCTATCTTTCGTTTATCACCGGTAACATCACGAACCTGAAAATGCCCTGTGCACTCAATGCGATGGAAAACGCAAAAGTAAGGGCGAATTCCGAGGAAGGCGAGGTTATTTCTACGATTGCGATTGCCACTTCCGCAATTGTCACAACGATCGTTATTGCGGTTTTTGTTGTTATTTTCGCTTTTATTCCGTCCTTCAAAGACCTTGTAAGTCAGGAAAACTCCGCCTGGTCCATGACGTTCAAGCAGGTCACGCTGACCATTTTCGGCTCTCTTGCCGCCACCTATTTCGTTAAGCATTGGAAGATCGCAATTTTCCCGATCGCCGCGGTTTCGATCGTTCTGATCTTCGCCGGAACCCTTCCCGTCGGAACGCTTATCTTCGTTGGTGTTGCCCTTTCGCTTATCGGCGCACAGGTTATGTATAAGCTGAAGATCGTCGGTCATGATGACGAAAAGAAAGAAGCCGGAACGGCGGATGCAAAATAAGCCGCCGAACACATAGAGACAAAAAAGCAATCCGCCCGAAATGAGCGGATTGTGTTTTTTATGCTGAATCATGCCTGTGTTTCCGAAGGATCTTCTTCGGTGTCTTTTCCGGTAATCTTTGCGATAAAGTCCGTAAAGAATTTCTTGATGAAATAGAAAACATCTGAAAGATAAGCGATAATTGCCAACATTGTACTTCACCTCCTTTTCATAGAAGCTATTTTCATATTCTTAATGGCAACGGTGATGCTGTTACCAGACATCAACCATCTTATGACTGATATAACACGTTGTGCCGTTGATGACGACTTTGTACCAATAACCGTCATAGCTTAAAACGTCAAATTCCTGACCTTTATAAACGTGGAAAAGGACGTTGCTGTCGGTGTCCTTGTTCGGAGTCGAGCGGACATTGGCACTGTCGGCGGTAACGACACCGTGAGTAGCTGTGTAGCTTTCCGACTTTGTCGGAGCGTTGCCGAAGGTGATGCGGGAAGCCTTTACATAACCGTGTAAATCATAGCCGTTTCCGCTGTCGGTGGAAATATAGTACCAGGAGCCGATCGAGCCTTCAACGGTTACGGCGTCTCCGTAATAAAGCATATTGGCTTCACGCTTATAGCTGTTTTCATTCGGCTGAGAAAAGATGTAGCAGGACTTTGCACTGCACCAAGCATTCCGGGCAGAACCACGGCTGTAGCCGGATAAAGAATTGGGATCGGCATACTTGAAGCCGTCGCTGTCCGTCGCGTAGATAATGGTGATGTTGCCGTTGACGTTGACGCTCTTTTCGTCGGTGTCGGTGTTGGCGGTGTTCGCGGCTTTGGTCGTGTACTTTTCTTCGGCGAGGGTGGTTTTGTCTTTGTTATTCGTGAACGAGATATTGCTGACTTTTACATAGCCGATTTGTCCGCCGTAGGAAATCTTTGCCCAGTCGGAATTAATTTCATATACGGTGATCGGTTCGTTGTTAAACATTTTGGCAATAACGGTGTTTTCGTCCTGCTCAGAGCAAAGGTCGGCGGCCTCTTCTCCGTCTGCCACTTGGATATAGCCTACGGTTACGTTCGTCTTTTTGTCGGTTTCTTCGTCCGCACTGACTTCGTTTTCCGCTGCTTTACTGTCGGGTTCCTTGCCGAGCTTGATGCAGGCTGAGAGAGTAAACAGAAGGGAAAGTGCTAAAATAACTGCGATAATTTTGTTGAATTTTTTCATTGGAATCCTCTTTCTCGTTTTGATTTTTTTGTTAATACAATGTTAACATCTGCCGCTTGCAAAGTCAATATAGATTCGTTAAATATATTCTGATATATGTTATGTTTTTAACAAGTCTTCGAGCTGCTCGTTCAGCTCCTGCCATTCGAGCATCCGTTCCTCCTGCTTTTCCGTGTTCTCATGCAGCTGATTGGTCAGTTCCAGTATTTTTTCGTAATCGGCCGCATTGTCCGGATCGTTGATTTCCTGCTGAAGAGCGTCTGCTATTTCGTCAAGATCATCGATTTGCTTCTCGAGTCTTGCTATTTTACCTTTTGTCCGCCTGATTTCGCTTTCACGCTCTTTCTGCTTTTTATAGGTGTTCTCCTTCGGCTTTTCGGATGCCTTTACGGACTTGTCCGGCTCGGTCAGGTGCTCGATGTAGTAGTCGTAATTGCCGTTGAAGCTTTCGGCTCCGTCTTTGCCGAGATGGATGATTCTCGTAGCAAGGCGGTTGATAAAATATCGGTCATGAGAGACGACAAGAAGCGTCCCGTCGTAATCGTCAAACGCCTGTTCAAGTGCTTCTCTCGACTTAATATCAAGATGGTTTGTCGGTTCGTCAAGAATCAGGAAATTTGCTCCCGAAAGCATCAGCTTCAAAAGGGCGACCCTTGCTTTTTCGCCGCCGCTTAATTTGTTCATAATTTTGAAAACATCTTCGCCCTTGAATAAAAAGGCGGCAAGTGCGCGTCGGACTTCGCTTTCGTTCATGGCGCGGTAGCTGTCCCAGACCTCATCAAGAACGGTTTTGTCACAGCTGAGTTCCGCAAGTGCCTGGTCGAAATAGCCGATTTTGACACCCACACCCGGTATGACTCTTCCGCTGTCACGGCGAAGATAGCCGAGAATGATTTTTAAAAGTGTTGATTTTCCGCAGCCGTTTTCGCCGACAAGGAAAACCCGTTCCTGCCTTTTGATGTGAAGATCCACATTTCGGAAAAGCTCTTTTCCGTCAAAGCTTTTGGCAAGCGACTGACAGATCAGAACGTCGTTTCCGCTGACGGCGGAAGCGGTGAAACGAAAACGGATGGACGAAAGCTCACTTTCCGGTTTTTCAAGGCCGTCAAGCAGCCGGTCGATAGACTTTTGCTTGGAGGCAATCGTGATATAGTTCCGTTCACGGTTAAAACGCTTTTGCTGTTCGATGATTCCCTCGATCCGGTGAACTTCATTCATGGTGTTGTCATAACGGCGCTGTTCGCTTTTTTGCCGTTCCTGCTTTAAAACGGCATAGCGGGAATAGTTGCCATCCGACTGATAAAAGTGCCCTCTTTCAAGTTCAAACGTGCGGTTGGTGACTTTGTTGAGGAAATATCGGTCATGAGAAATGACAATAAAACTGCCCGAAAAATCGCAAAGCCAGCTTTCAAGCCAGTTGACGCTTTTAATATCAAGATGGTTTGTCGGCTCGTCAAGCAGCAGAAGGTTTGCGCCCGACAAAAGAAGCTTGCAAAGGCTGACCTTTGATTTCTGACCGCCGCTTAAAAGAGAGCAGGGAAGACTCATATCGCTTTCACAAAAGCCTAAGCCCAGAATAGCCGAACGGGCAAGACTTTTATAGGTAAGCCCCCGGTTGTTTTCATATTCGGTTTGTAAATTCTGCTGTTCAAGCAGAAGCTTTTCGTCCACGTAACCCGAATTGATCAAAGACTGTATTTCTTCGAGTCTGTTTTCGATTGCGAAAAGTCTTGCAAAAACGGTCATCACCTCATCGTAAAGGGTGAGATCCGAGCCGGAAAGCGCATGCTGCTGCATATAGCCGACTTTTGTGTTTTTGCCGATGGCAACAAGACCGTCCGAAGCGGCTTCTTCCCCGGTCAACGCCTTGAAAAGTGTTGTTTTTCCCGCTCCGTTAACGCCGATAAGACCGACCTTATCGCCTTGTTCAACCTGAAACGAAACGGCGGAAAAAATATCACGGTCCGAGAAGGACATGGTAAGATTATTTACACTGACTAACGCCAATTTGATTCACTCCGTAAGTAGTTTTCCTTCTTATTTTACATGATAACGGGTATGAATGCAAGACGAAGGCGCGGTTTTTGATTATTTAAGCGGATTTTAAAAAAATTTATTCAAAATTCTCTTGTAAATCGTGAATTTTGATGATATAATAAACAAAAATATTAGGAGGAGATCCGATATGATTTGTAAATTCTGTGGCAACGAAATTGACGATGGATCCGATTTTTGCTATATTTGCGGCCAGAAAGTAGAAGAACCCGCTCCGGCATTCGCCGCTGCTTCTGATGTTTATTCGCAGTCTGCCGCTGCTCCCGTTGCACCGGCTCAGGCTCCTGTTGCTCCGGCTCCCGTAGCTGCTCAACCGGTTCAGCCCGCCGCTCCGGTTCAGGCTCCCGTTCCTCCCGCCGCTTACGCCGCACCTGTCGCTCCCGGTACTTATGCTGAAGGTGTTGCCGATCAGGGCGGAAAGAAAAAGAGAGCGAAGAAAGTAAAAGACCCCAACATGGCAAGCGGAGCACAGAGATTTTTCTCATTCCTTCTCTTCTTTATTGTTGGTCCCATCCTTTACAAGAAAGAAAAGAAGAACGGAAACGAAACCAAGGCAATTTCCATTCTGAATGCCACCATGCGCGGCTTATGTGTATTCATGGCGATTGTTATTGTTGTCATGATTAAGATATTTGTAATGTAGATTATTATTGAACCCGATTAAAAGCGAGGACGGAAATCTGTCTTCGCTTTTTTGTCACTTTTCTTTTATAAAAGTCTTGAAATTGACCTAAAATGGGAATATAATAATAACGATTAAAAGGTTTAGGAGTGTTTTCTATGAAAGAAATTACAAAAGATATGCTGATCGGCGACATTCTTGATGAAGAGCCGGGTACAGCGATGTTCTTTTTTGAAATGGGTATGCATTGTCTCGGCTGCCCGGCTTCAAGAGGCGAAAGCGTAGAAGAAGCCTGCGAAGTTCACGGCGTTGACAGCGACGCGATTATCGCAAGAATCAACGAATATCTCGCTTCGAAATAAGCAGTACAAAACACGTCGGAGACACTCTTCGCTTGAGGAGTGTCTCAGTTGTTGAAAGGGATAATATGAAAGATATTCGACTTGACAGCCGTCTTGCCTGTGTCGCTTCGCTTGTCAGAAAATGCGGCTGTGTCATAGACGTCGGGACAGATCACGCATATTTGCCCGTGTTTCTTATACAAAACGAAGTATGTGATACGGCTTTTGCCTGCGACGTGAAAAAAGGACCGCTTGAAAACGCAAAGGAAACCGTAAGAATTTTCGGGTTGGAAAAGCGAATCGAAACCGTTTTGTCCGACGGACTTGACAATGTGAAGCCAAGGAAAAACTGCTGTGTTGTGCTTGCCGGAATGGGTGGAATCTTAATCAGTGAGCTTTTGGGGAGAGCCGACTGGCTTTTGGACGAAAGCGTACAGATTGTGGCACAGCCGATGTCGCACGCCGAGTGTGTCAGAAGATTTCTTTATGAAAACGGCTTCGAAATTACCGAAGAAAAAACCGCCGCCGACGCCAAGCACGTTTATCTTGCTTTGTCCGCCGTCTATACAGGTAAAAAGACAGCGTATACCGAAGGTCGGCTTTATTACGGTAAGCTGTTTGAAAATCGTGACGAAACAACAACTCTGTATCTGAGGCGTCAGTACGACCGGCTGAAAAAGCCGTACAATGCGATTTGTACGGACGAAAAACATCAGGACGAGAGTCTGACGATAAAGACGATCATGGATGAATTTGACGAAAAAGGGAGGAATACGGATGCCGACCGTTAATACTGTTTCCGACTATATCAATACGATTGCTCCTTACGAAACAAAATGCGACTGGGATAACTGCGGAATCCTTGTCGGAGATAAAAACCGAGAAATACATAAAATCGGCTTCACACTCGATCTGACGTCCGAAACGCTGAAGGAAGCGGTCAGGGAGGGAGTGCAGCTTGTTGTGACGCATCACCCCGTGATTTTTCACGCACAAAAAAGCTTCACAAGCGACAGCCTTGCTTTTGGAGCCGTGAAAAGCGGAATCGATGTCATTTCCGCTCATACCTGCTTGGACTGTGCCGACGGCGGAGTAAACGATGTGCTTTGCGAGGTTTTGGGACTTGACGAAATCGAAAAAGTCAAAAGCGACGAAACTGTGGAGCCGATGGCAAGAATCGGAAAAACCGACACCGTTTCGCCGAAAGAACTTGCCTTATTGGTAAGCCGAAAGCTTGATACTACCGTCCGGCTTGTTGACGGCGGAAAAAAGATCGAAAAGGTTGCCGTCTGCGGCGGGGCCGGAATGTGCTTTCTTGATGATGTGATTTCACAAGGTGCAGATGCTTTTGTAACGGGCGAAATCAAGCACAACGAAATGCTTGAAGCGAAGGAGAAAGGCATCACCGTGATTGCCGCCGGACATTTTGAAACCGAATATCCTGCGATGAACGCACTGAAACAAAAGGTGCAGGAGCATTTTACGGACACAGAGTGTGTTTTGATTAAACAAAGAAATCCTGTTGAATATATCAAGGAGTAACCATGGCACTTGACGGAATATTTTTATCTAAGGTAAAAGATGAGCTTCTTATGAAAGCGGTCGGGTTAAAAGTGGACAAGGTACAGATGCCGACGAAGGACGAAGTTGTGCTGAATCTCCGTTCCCGTCAGGGGGCATACCGCCTTCTGATCTGTGTCCGGGCCGACAGCGCAAGGGTTCATTTTACCTCCCACGCCATCGACAATCCGCCCGTGCCGCCGATGTTCTGTATGCTCATGCGAAAGCGGCTGACGGGTGCGGTGATTACCGACATCCGGCAAAGCGAACTTGACCGGATCCTGTTTATCGACTTTGACGCTACAAACGAAATCGGCGACCGGGTAAAGCTGACGCTTGTGACCGAAATTATGGGCAAATACAGCAACATGATTCTGCTTTCCGAGGACGGAAAAATCATTGACAGCATGAAGCGTGTGGACATTTCCACCTCATCCGTCCGGCAGATTCTGCCCGGACTTGTTTATGAACCGGCACCCAAGCAGGACAAGCTGTGTCTCGAAACGGCTGACGTCAACGCCGTTTTTGATCGTATTCTGTCTTATCCCGGAAAACTGCTTTCCTCCGCTGTGCTCAGCTCGGTTCAGGGTATTTCACCGATTATTGCCCGGGAAGTCGCCTTCCGCTGTACGGGTGACGATACGGCGGTCGGTTCTTTGAATGAATCCGAAAAGAAAACGCTTTTTTCGTCACTCGAAAGCATTAAAAACGGACTTCACAAAGAACCGAACGTCTGGATGCTTCTTTCCGAGGACGGAAAAAAGCCGAAGGATATGTCGTTTCTTCCGGTCTGTCAGTACGGCGATACGCTCGGCGTAAAAGAATACGACAGCCCGTCCACGCTTCTGGACGATTTCTACTTTGAACGGGATCGGATCAACCGCATCAATCACCGGGGACATGAACTGATAAAGCTTTTAAAAAACCTGATTGAAAGAACGGCAAGAAAGCTGAATCTGCAAAAGCAGGAATACGAAAAATGCGGCGAAAAGGATACCTTGAAGCTTTACGCCGAGTTGATTACGGCGAACGCCTACGCCTTAAAAAAAGGCAGTGTCTTTTATGACGTACCGAATTACTATGACAACATGAACACGGTTCGAATTAGCGTCAACCCTGCTTTGACGCCGACAGAAAACGCCAATAAATATTATAAAGACTACCGAAAGGCGAAAACCGCCGAGGTGATGCTTGAAAAGCTGATAAAAGAGGGTGAGGACGAACTTGTTTATCTCGAGTCCGTGCTCGACGAGCTTTCGAGAGCGGACACCGACAGCGAGATTTCGTCTGTCAGGCTTGAACTATGTGAAGGCGGCTACCTGAAGAATAAAT
>JALEYA010000107.1 GCA_022779945.1 Oscillospiraceae bacterium
ACCGGCTCAATGAAGACAGCAGCGGTGCCGCCGTTGAGCTGATTTCTGCGAAGCTTCTTTTCAAGGTCATGAAGATCGTTCGGGAAGAATTCCTGTGTATCTCTCATAAGACGGATGGGAACACCGCTTGCCTGGGTGAACTTGGAGCCGGGGATACGGATACCGTAGCCGAGCTGATCGGACCAGCCGTGATAAGCACCGCCCATCTTGAGGATGTGCTTTTTCTTGGTGGCAAGTCTTGCAACACGGCAAGCACACATACAAGCCTCAGTACCGGAACCTAACATACGGAACATATCGACCGACGGCATAGAGTCGGCAATTTTCTTGGCGAGCTTGTATTCAAACTCGTGGAAAAGACCGGTGGACGGACCGCAGGTGTTCAGAAGATCGATAACCTGGTCGCGGACGACCTTCGGGTTGGAGCCGAGAACGGTCGGACCGCCTGCCTGCAGGAAGTCATAGTATTCGTTTCCGTCGATATCGTAAAGCTTTGCGCCCTCTGCCTTTGTGAAAACAAGAGGAAACGGATAGTTGAAAGCGAGGTTATGCTGAACACCGCCGGGGATAATCTGCTTGGCTTCGGTGATCATTGCCTTTGATTTCTGGCACTTCTTTTCAAAGTAGTTTTCTTCATAATCCTTCAGTACTTCGGGCTTGATGGTGTAAATCGGCTGCTTGATAAGGTTGTCCAATTTTTCGGTAACAGCCTCAGCGTCGAGATACTCCGATATAGCAAATCTTGTATCCATTGCTATTCCTCCTAAAAATGATTTTTTACTTGGTGAGTCGCCGCTCACTATTCCCTGACATTATACTCCAAATACAGACAAAAGTCAATTATTATAATGATTAAAATAAATAGGAATTTCTTGTGCAAATTGCCGCCGGAGTGAGTTGCGAAAAAGGTGTGCCTTTTTCGCAACCGGGGAGCGGAGGGAGCGGGTGCTTCGCGGGAGGTCTGCGGTAACGGTCAGCCCGAAGCGCCGCCCCGGGCTGACCGCAGGCAGTCGGTTCCCCGAAAAGGGTCCGGCTTCCCTTAACTTTGTCCGAAGCGTATTGCCGAACCGCAGATAAACAAGGCATCAAACCGATACGTCTGATGCCTTGTTTTGCCTTGTAGTGCTTATAAAACGTTATACCCCTGTGCTTCAACGGCTGAACGAAGGGTTTCCTCTGACACATCTTTGGGAAGTGTCACAACCGCCGTACCTTTTTCGTGGCTTACGGCCGCTGTTTCCACGCCGTCGAGTTCTTCCAGACATTTTTTGACTCTTGCCTCGCAGTGTGCGCACATCATGCCTTCAATTCTGATTGTTTTTTCCATTGATAAAATCTCCTTATCTTGTTTTTTTATTTTTCTGACCTTTCGGTCATGTTTTGCCGAATGAATTTGAAAAAGGTTCAGTCTTAATGCGTTTGTAACCACGCAAAAGCTTGAAAGACCCATCGCCGCGGCGCCGAACATCGGGTTCAATTCCCAGCCTAAAAGCGAAATAAAGGCTCCGGCGGCAAGCGGAATGCCGACCGCATTGTAAAAGAATGCCCAGAACAGATTTTCGTGAATATTCCGAAGAGTTGCCCGGCTGAGCCGGATGGCCGCTGTAACGTCGGTAAGCCGGCTGTTGATGAGAACCACATCGGCGGCATCAACCGCAACGTCTGCGCCCGCTCCGATCGCGATTCCCGTGTCGGCGGTAATGAGAGCCGGAGCGTCGTTGATTCCGTCGCCGACCATCGCTGTTTTGCCTTCGCGGCAAAGGGCTTTGACGGCGGCTTGCTTTTCGTCGGGGAGAACGCCTGCGATCACTTCGCTGATACCTGCTTTTTCGGCAACGGCTTTTGCTGTCCGTTCGTTGTCACCCGTGAGCATCACGACTTTGATGCCCATGTTTTTCAATTGCTTGACCGCTTCGGTGCTGTCCGCTTTCATCGTGTCGGCGACCGCGATGACACCGAGCAGTGTTTCGTCTTTCGAGAAAAACAGCGGGGTCTTGCCTTCTTCGGCGAGGGAAACCGCTTTTTCCCTGATTTCGTCGGGAACTTTTGCGGTTTTTTCAATCAGTTCAAGCTTGCCGCCCGAAAGCGTGCTTCCGTCCCTGACCGCACGGACGCCGAAGCCGGAAAGAGCCTCAAACTTGTCGGTTCCGAAAGATTCTGCATTTTGTTCCTGCGCATATCGTATAATCGCTTTGGCAAGGGGATGTTCGCTCTTTCTTTCAAGCGAAAACGCAACCGAAAGCAGCTCTTCTTCGCTCCCGCCGGCCGGGATAACGTCTGTTACGTTCGGTTCGCCTTTGGTGATCGTTCCCGTTTTGTCAAGCGCGACAATTTCCGTTTTGCCTAACGTTTCGAGGGATTCGGCGGACTTGAAAAGGATCGAATTTTTCGCGCCGACACCGTTTCCGACCATGATGGCGACCGGCGTGGCGAGTCCTAAGGCACACGGACAGCTGATAACCAGAACCGATATGCCCCGTGCGAGCGAAAATCCGACACTTTGCCCGGCAATCAGCCAGACGGCAACGGTGACAACCGCAATGACCATCACGACCGGCACAAAAACGCCCGAAACCTTGTCCGCTATTTTGGCGATCGGTGCTTTGGATGCGGCGGTGTCGCTGACGGTTTTGATGATCTGTGAAAGGGTGGTGTCCTCACCGACCCGTGTGGCTTTGCAGGTGAGGAAGCCAGACTTGTTGACGGTTGCGCAATAAACCTTGTCGTTTTCCGCTTTGTCAACGGGGATGCTCTCTCCGGTCAGTGCGGATTCGTCAACGGCACTTTCGCCCGAAACGACCACGGCATCGACCGGAATGCTTTCGCCGGGGCGGACAACAAAAATGTCGTCCTTTTGCACTTCGGACACCGGCACGGTGAGCTCTTTTCCGTCTTTTACGACGGTTGCGGTTTTCGGCGCAAGGCTCATCAGGCTTTTGAGGGCATCGGTGGTTTTTCCTTTTGACCGGGCTTCGAGCATTTTACCGACAGTAATCAGCGCAAGGATCATCGCCGCCGATTCAAAATAGAACTCGTGCATATACGCTCTGACTGCCGCCGAGTCACCCTTCACCTGAGCATCGGTCATCAAAAATAAAACGACCGTGCTGTACCCGAAAGCGGCCGCCGCTCCGAGTGAAACGAGCGTATCCATGTTCGGCGCTTTATGCATCAGAGACTTGAAGCCGCTGATGAAGAATTTCTGATTGATGATCATAACAGCGGCGGTGAGAAGCAGCTGTATAAGTCCCATTGCCACATGATTATCATTGAAAAACTTCGGGAGCGGAAAGCCCCACATCATATGACCCATGGAAAAGTACATCAGCACCAGCAGAA